>CASEQE010000030.1 GCA_949289995.1 uncultured Peptococcaceae bacterium | reverse complement strand
AGGCCATCACTTGGGCGCCGCCCTCTTTGGACAGGCACAGGGTGATCGCTGCGGTCAAAGTCGTTTTGCCGTGATCCACGTGACCAATGGTACCAACATTGACATGCGGTTTTGTTCTTTCAAATTTTTGCTTCGCCATTTGGTAGAACCTCCTAATAAATAATTAAGCAACGGCAGTTTGCAGGAACGCCCTAATTGCCTAGTTGTACATAATTGTAGCTCAAAAACCAAGCACTGTCAAATATTTTACCTTAGAATTTAAAAATAATTCCTATCGCCGCCGCGACGCCAATATATAATATTGGATGCTTTTTAAACTTGAGCACCAGCGGCAGCAACGCCGCAAACAGGATCGCCGCTTTATAATCCAATCCCCAGAGCAACCCCTGGTGGTCGGTACGAAACAATGAAATTTCCAACAATCCTACGGCTACGGCGCCAATCAAACCGGCAACCGCCGGACGCAGGCCGTAAAAAGCATCTTCAACCACAGGGTTGGCGGCAAATCTATGCAAAAAACGGCACACTAATAATGTAATAAAAAATGAAGGCAAAACCAAAGCAAAGGTTGCGATTATCCCGCCCAATACCCCGGAAGTTTGATAGCCGGCAAAAGTGGCCATATTGATTCCCAACGGGCCGGGGGTAGACTCGGCGATGGCAATCATATCCGTTAGTTGGCTATCGCTAAACCAGGGATAGCGATCGGCCAAATCGTATAAAAAAGGCAAAGCCGCCAAACCGCCGCCTACGGCGAACAGACCAATTTTGAAAAATTCGTAAAATAGCAACGCATATATCATATTCTTTTTCCTCTGCGCCGTTGGGAAAAACGGCGAACCCCTATGCCCGCCAACGCCGCTGCAAGTATAATCAGCACCGGATTGACTACATCCAATAGCAGCAGCACAAAGGCAACGCCTGAAATAACCGCCGTTGCTTTGTCCACCACACCGTTTTTCAACAAGCGCACCACGGCCTGGATCACCAAAGCCGCTACTGCAACCCGAATACCGGAGAACGCATGTTCCAGCCAGACCAAATGAGCGGCGCCCCCCAAACAGGCGGCAATCAGCAGAATAATCAGCAACGAAGGCATCACCACGCCCAATACCGCCGCGGCAGCCCCGGCCACACCGAACAACGGGCGGCAAATCAATACCGCCATATTAACGGCAATAAGACCCGGCTCACATTGAGCCAGAGCATAATAATCACTGAGTTGGTTTTCTCGAATCCAGCCGGTTTTATCTACCGTTTCCTTTTGCAACATCGGCAACATTGAATAACCGCCGCCAAAGGTTAAAGCGCCGATACGAAAAAACGCAAAAAAGATTTGCAATAATCGTTTCATATGAAATCCCGCTATACCCTCAATTCTCAACTGTTTAAAATGGATACATCTTTTGCTATATTGCCGTTTATTGCGGAACCACCCAATCCAAAGTTGCGCCAATACTATCCCGAATCACCAAATCCGCCTGATGATCATAGTCGGTTGCGCTTTTATTAATCAATACCAATTTATTTCCCTGGAAATAGCGTATCAGACCGGCAGCCGGATATACCACCAAAGAGGTACCGCCAATAATCAGTATTTCCGCCTGACGAATATAGCGTTCCGCTTCACCCAGCACATGGCCGTCCAGACCTTCTTCATATAAAACCACATCAGGGCGAACCAACCCGCCGCAATCCAAACAATACGGCAACGGTCCCTGGCGATGTTGCAACATGAAATCCAAACCATATTTGGCGCCGCAATTCATACAGTAGTTGCGTTGTACGGAGCCATGCAATTCCAATACGTTACGGCTGCCCGCCAATTGATGCAAACCGTCAATATTCTGGGTGATCACCGCCTGCAGTTTGCCCTGCCGTTCCAAACGGGCTAAGGCTCGATGAGCGGCGTTGGGCTGGGCATGTTCATAAATCATTTCATTTAAATAATAGTGATAGAATTCTTGGGGATGACTGAGAAAAAAGCTATGACTAATCATCGTTTCCGGCGCATAGCCGTATTTATTTTGCGCTTTATATAATCCTTTTTCCCCGCGAAAATCGGGGATATCGCTTTCCGTAGAAACGCCGGCGCCGCCGAAAAAGACAATACGGTCGCTGGCGGCGATCATCTCTTTTAATTCCTGCCATTGTTCATGTTCCGGCATAAAAGGCCACCTCTTTCCGTGGTTTTCGCTAAGGGGTTCGCTAAACGCCCCGGATTTCCTGCCCTTTTACCAAGGTTTTGCCGGAAAAAACAAAAAATAACCGCAATACATTCGCGGTTATTTCCTGTCTGCCTGCATATTTTATCGACAGCAAAAGATTGCTTTAATGGGCCAGTTGCTTGTCTTTGGCAATCATGGCCGTCATTCCCTGATGCACGGCGGAAACAAAACCGGCGCGATGGAGCTGCAACACACCTTCTATGGTTACGCCGCCAGGAGAACATACCTGATCGGTTAGAGCGGCGGGATGTTCGCCGGATTGCAATACCATCCTGGCGCTGCCAGCCACAGCATCGGCGGCCAAATTTAAAGCCAGATGCCGCGGCATACCGGCCGCCACTGCCGCCTGAGCCAAAGCATCGATATACATATAGCTAAACGCCGGCGCCGAACCGCATAAAGCGGTAAACACGGAAAACAATTTTTCATCCAATTTGGTAATGGAACCGATGGCGGAAAACATTTGCTTTACCGTAGATTCTTGTTCCTGGGTTACCTGCTCGTTGGGGGTATAACAGCTGGTGGCCGCCGCCGCCTTGGCGTTAATATTAGGCATGACGCGAACAATCGGCCGGTTTCCCCCCAAAGCCTGCTGTAAAAAAGCCAAATCTTTGCCGGCGGCGATGGAAATCACCAATGTCGATTGGGGCAACACAGCGGTCAAATCCGGTAAAAGTGCCGGCAAAATCTGGGGTTTCACCGCCAAAACAAGGGTTTCCGCCTGAGCAGCCTGGCATAAATCGGCGCATAAGGCGATGCCGCAGCTTTGTTGTAGTCTTTGGCATTGCGCCGGATCAATATCATAACCGCCAATTTCTTCCCCTGACGCTACGCCGGCGGCGATCATACCTTGGATAATGGCGCCAGCCATATTTCCCAAACCGATAAAGGCATATTTCATAGACAATTCCTCCAAATTTAACGAATCTGGCCGGAGCCATGCACCACATATTTCACAGAAGTTAATTCATTAACCCCCAATGGGCCTCTGGCATGAAGTTTTTGCGTGGAAATACCGATTTCCGCTCCAAAACCAAATTCGCCGCCGTCGGTAAAACGGGTGGAAGCATTATGATATACCGCGGCTGCGTCCACTTGTTGCAAAAAGCGTTCCGCCGCCTCATAATCTTCGGTAACAATACATTCGCTATGCATCGTACCATAACGATATATATGATCCATCGCTTCAAACATATCGTTGACAACTTTAATCGCCAGAATATAATCATTATATTCCTGTCCCCAGTCATCCTCATGGGCTTGTTTAATCCCGGGTAAAATTGCACAGGTAGCTTCGTCACCCCGCAATTCCACTTTCTTTTCATCCAGTTTTTTCCGAATCAACGGCAAAACCTTGGGGGCGATTTCCGTATGCACCAAAATACATTCACAAGCATTGCATACAGAAGGGCGGGATGTTTTAGCATTATATACAATATTTACCGCCATATCCAAATCCGCCGCTTTATCCACATACACGTGGCATACGCCGGCTCCTGTTTCAATCACCGGCACACGGGATTGTTGCACTACAGATTGAATCAAGCCGCGGCCGCCACGAGGGATCAACACGTCCACATAACCGGTCAGTCCCATTAAATCATGGGCAGATTCCCGACGGGTATCCGGAACCAATTGAATACAATCTGCCGGCAAACCGGCGGCAGCTACGGCTGCGCGCATTACCTCTGTAATCGCGGTATTGCTGTGAATCGCCTCTTTGCCGCCACGGAGAATCACCACGTTGCCGCTTTTCAAGCATAAAGCGGCGGAATCCGCCGTTACGTTGGGCCGCGCCTCATAAATCACGGCGATTACGCCTAAGGGCACTGTGACCTTAAAAATTTTCAAACCATTGGGACGCTGAAAGCTGTCCAAAACCCGACCAATAGGATCGGGCAAAGCGGCGATATCCCGCACGCTTTGGGCGATAGCGGAAATCCGCCCGCTATCCAACATCAGCCGGTCCAACAAAGCTGCGCTTAAGCCGGCCTTGGTACCAGCCACCATATCTTGCACGTTGGCGGCAACAATATCCTCGCTGTTTTGTTCCAGGGCATCGGCCATTGCCAACAAAGCGTTTTTACGCACAGCCGGCGATAAATTGGCCATATATCGCTTAGCTTCTTTCGCCCGAACCGCCATTTCCATAACTTCGCTCATTTTTTCACCGCCTTAAAAATTGTTCCTACGTCTTTTCCTTCCAATACGCTATAAATATCCTGAGGGCGAGAACCGTTAATTACCGCCGTACAAATACCGGCCTCTCCGGCTAAGCGCGCCGCTTGAATTTTGGTGCACATGCCGCCTGTCCCCAATTTGGAACCGGCGCCGCCGGCAAGCCGCACGATGTCTTCGGTAATTTCTTCCACCACGGGTATCCGTTTCGCATTGGGATACAAAGCCGGGTCTGCGTCGTACAATCCATCCCGGTCGGTTAAGATAATCAGTATATCCGCGCCGATCAGCCGGGCTACCGTTGCCGAAAGATTATCGTTATCCCCGTAGACGATTTCGTCAATCGCCACGCTATCGTTTTCGTTAATAATGGGAATGGCGCCATAGGCGAACAGTTTTTCAAAAGCGTTCACCAAGTTATTGCGCCGTTCCAGGTCGTCCACATCATTTTTGGTAATCAGTAGTTGTCCCACCGTATGCCCGTATTCGCCGAACATCTTGTCGTACATAAACATCAATTCGCATTGTCCCACCGCCGACGCCGCCTGCCGCCCTGGGGTATCGCCGGGACGTACGGTTAGCCCCAGTTTACCGATACCGACGCCAATGGCGCCGGAACTAACCAAAGCCACCTGCACACCGGAATTGAGCAAATCAGCCAAAACCCGCACCAATTCTTCCATATGACGCAGATTGGTTTTGCCGTTGCTATACGCTAAGGTGGAGGTACCCACCTTGACTACGATTCTTGCGTTAAAATTGAACATACCGTCCTCGTTTGTCTTTTATTCTTGTTAAAATTTGATCTTGCCTTTCGTCTATGGCAGCTGAAAAACCGTCATCTGTTTTTCATGGGTTCCGCCTAGTTACAATCATACGTTTTTATTATACCGAATAATCGGTCAAAAAGCTATCGGCTTTTCTGTAAAATTCACAATCTTTTTCTTGTTCCCAGCGGTTTGCCTAGCCTAGGGTAAGCCTTTATATCCATTCGGCAAAAAACGGCGGCAATGCAAATTTGCGGTTTATCGCCGCAACAAATTTCGGGCGGTTGCCAATGTGACAATCATAAACGCCAGCATACCTATGGTTACGGTGGGCAATGGCCAATGCAGCTGCGTAACCGCCAATTGATAACAACCGATAAAGCCAAACAAAATAAAGGCGGCGGCGGAAACCAATTTTACTTTGCGCTGGGGAATTTTTTTACCCAAAGCCACGCCGACAATAACGCCAATGCCATCCGCTAGCAACATTCCGGCAGTAGTGCCCATCAAAACGAAAATTGGATCTACAGAAAATTTAGCGGACAAGGCTATGGTAGCCAATTGGGTTTTATCTCCCATTTCCGCAATGAAAAAAGCAATGGCTACCGTAACCACTGGACCAAACTTGCCCACACGGTTTTCTTCTCCGTTCAGGGTATCCCCATGCAACGTCCATAAACCAAAAAAAACAAAAGAGATGGCGGCTAGGCCCTGTATCCAATTTTGCGCCCAAGACAAACCGGCAATATAACTACCTACCGCCACGGCAACCCCATGATTGAACACGGTAGCGATCATAACCCCTATCATTACCGGCAACGCTTTATATCTAGCGGCAAAAGCCATAGCCAACAACTGTGTCTTATCTCCCATTTCCGCCAAAACCACTGCCGTTAACGAAAACAAAAACGCTACAGAAGCGCCGTCCATTCACGTCCACCTCTTATATCAAATTCTACCCAGCAAATATCTGCAGAAATGGAAAACTTTTAGCGCGGCGCCAAAACCACGCTAAAAGTTCGGTTATCCATGGAGCTACCAAACTGCGCCAGCCTATCGATATACTGACTTTGCATATGCGCTACTCCCTTTTAGCCGCTGGGTTATATGATTATAAATATGTGGAATCAAAGGATTTTTGACCATGTTTTTACTTGGTAGGGGACAAAATTTAATCGATGGCGACAGACGATTGGGAAGTAAAAAACTTTCCCTGCCACAAGTTTTCCTGCTCCATATAGCGGTCGATTTCCGACAAGACGCGCAATTTATGTAGACTCCAACGAGGCGCCAATAGATAACGTTTGTCCCCGTCGCCGGTTATCCGCTCGATAACCGTTTCCGGAGGCAACCAAGCCAATTGCCGCGCCGCCGCCGCTACATATTCGGCAAGAGTCAGCGGCTGATAACGCCCTTGGAGATACCAATCTGCCAACGGCGTATCCCGCAACACATGCAGGGAATGAATTTTTACCGCCGCCGGTCGCCATTTTCCCAACCAGCGGGCGCTTTCTTCCATTGCCGCCAAATCTTCCCCCGGCAAACCGCAAATCAAATGCACACAGACCCGGATATCATACCGGCGCAGCCGCTGATAGGCGTCCACAAAACAGGATAGATCATAACCGCGGCGAATCGTTTGCGCCGTAGCGGCATGCACGGTTTGCAAGCCGATCTCCACGCTTAACCACACCCGCCGGTTCAATTCCGCCAAATAGTCGATTACCTCCGGCGGCAGCGCGTCCGGCCGGGTAGCGATGGCCAAACCCTCGATCCCCGGCTGTGCCAAAGCCTGCTCATACAGTTGATGCAATTGAGCCAGCGGCGCAAACGTATTGGTATAAGCCTGAAAATAGGCGATTATCTTTTGTTTTTGCCCGTCTTTCCTTTGCAAACGGGCCGTTTCCCGACGCAACTGTTCCGCTAAAGGCAAATCGACGGTAAAATATCCGCTGCCTTGGCGGCAAAACAAACAGCCGCCCTGTTGGCGGCTAATCCGGTTAGGACAGCTAAAGCCAGCGTCTACCGCCGCCTTGTCCAGCCGGTAGCCTTGCTGCCGCCGTTGATAGGCCAAAGTATGATATCGTTTCCGGTCAATAGAATAAGGAAAAGGATTGTCTACGATAAAAAATACCTCCCAGCCCTTTGCAATTCTGACAAGCAAAACAGATTCCCGGCAAGCATTTATACCATCAATCCCCGGCGACGGCTTTCATAAACGATCACCGCCGCTGCCGCCGCCACATTTAAAGACTCGGCTCCAACCGTCATCGGCAACCCCAAAAGCCAATCCGCCTGCCGCCGCCAAAAATCGCTGGCGCCTGTGGCTTCCGCTCCCAAAACCCAGGCCAACGGTGCGCGCAAGCACTGGCATTGAAACAAATCCTCGCCTTCCGCCGCCGAAACGGCAATGCGCCGCCGTTGCTGGCGCAGCAAAGATAAAATTTGCTCGTCTGCTAAACTCAAAACCGGCAACTTAAACAGAGCGCCCATAGCGGAACGAACCGTTTTCGGATTATAAATATCGGCGCAACCGGCGTTTAACAACACCGCGCCAATACCCGCCGCATAAGCGCTACGAATCACCGAACCCACGTTTCCTGGATCCGCCAAACGATCCAAAATCAGCAAACATCCATCGGCGGGTATACGTTCCCTTTGCGCCAAAGGCAGCGGACAATCCGCCGCCAAAAGCAAACCTTGGCTATGTTGGGTATCGCTGATCTGCGCCAACAAAGGTTCCTCCGTCTCAAAACAAGGCACGCCTCGCTCCAGACATGCCGCCACCACCTGCCTGCCCCGGGGCGACAGCGCCGCCGCCTCCGTTACCAAAACAAAACGCAAGGGCAACACAGCCGCTATAGCTTCCTCCGCCAAACGTATTCCTTCTATTATAAAAGCGCCGTGTTGCTGACGGTATTTTTTCTGCAACAAAGAGCGAGCCAATTTTAGATAAGCGTTATCTTTGGACGTGATCCGCTTCAAGATCATAAATCTCTCCTTTAGCAAACGGGGAGCGGCTATAAACCGCTCCCCGAATTCTGCAAAACTTGTCCCAACAAAATTTATAAATTCGCCTTAGCCAGATTAGCAAATTCCTGGAAGGCAGCGGCGTCGTTAACCGCCAAATCCGCCAAAACTTTGCGGTTGACTTCCACATTGGCGTTTTTCAAGCCATGGATCATCGTGCTATAGGAGAGGCCATTGCTTCTAGCCGCGGCGTTGATACGAGAAATCCACAATTTGCGAAAATCCCCTTTCTTTTTGCGGCGATGAGCAAAAGAATAATACATGGAATGAAGCAATTGCTCATTGGCCACGCGGAACAGTTTAGAATTGGACGCACGATAGCCCTTAGCTAATTTTAAAACTTTTTTATGCCGTTGATGACGCGTAGCGCCTCTTTTTACTCTGGTCATGACGGAAACCTCACTTTCGGATTAGATTTTCTTAAACGAATTAAGCATAGGGCATCAATTTGCGCATTCTCTTGTTGTCCGCACTGGTAGCAACGGCGCTTTTGCGCAAATTACGTTTACGTTTAGCGGTCTTTTTGCCCAAAATATGGCTAGCATAGGCATGATGACGTTTAAATTTGCCGCTGCCGGTAACTTTGATTCTTTTCGCAAGACCACGATTGGTTTTCATTTTAGGCATGGTTTTCCCTCTTTTCTGACGATTGTTATTTGTTGACCCGGGGGGAGAAAATGATGGTCATATTTTTTCCCTCCACTTTGGGCTGTTTTTCTACGGAAGCTACTTCAGCCAACCGCTCGATCATCCGTTGACACAATTCCCGTCCCAATTCCGGATGGGTGATTTCCCGGCCGCGAAACATAATCGTCGCTTTCACCTTGTCGCCATCGGCCAGAAAGCGCTCGGCGTTTTTCACCTTGGTTTCAAAATCATGTCCTTCAATATTGGGCCGGAATTTTACCTCTTTAATCTGAATTGTGCGTTGATTTTTTTTGGATTCCTTTTCTCGTTTGCTTTGTTCAAAACGATATTTGCCGTAATTCATAATCCGGCAAACCGGCGGTTTGGCGTTAGGAGAAATCTCTACCAAATCCAGGCCTTTTTCCACGGCCCGCATATAGGCGTCTCTGGCGGTCAATACTTCCGATTCGCCGGAATCGCCAACCAAACGAACCTCGCTAGCCCGGATTTCCTCGTTAATGCGTAACTCTTTAATCCTCTTCACCTCCGTAAAAAATAAAAGCGACCCTACAGGCCGCTTCCCATAGCATACCCCACTGGGGACTCTGCCATATAAACCCGAACGCTTTAGCCCTCAGGTGAGAAGCGGAACTTCTACTTGATTTGCCTATGAATTATATCATGACAAAAATTTTAAGTCAAGGCTTGCGACAAATATTTTTATCCGCCTGGCGTATACTAAAAACAACAGCAAAACTGCCGGCGACGGCGCCGGCCTATGGAGAAAACCATGAGAAGAATTTACGTGCTGGGCGAACCATATTTCGCCGCCTATTCCTTCGAAGCATACCCCCATACCGTCGGGGAGCAAAGCCTGGCCTTAGCACAAAAGATATTCGATATTCGGGAAAAAGTTCTGCTGGAAACCGTGATTCGCCGCCGCTATCCCCATTGGCAGAAAGAGGAAATCACAGAATTGGCGCGGCGCGCCGGACAATGGATAGCCGAAGACCTTTTGGCATGTCCGCTATTTGCCGGCCCGCAACGGCTTCGCCTGTGCGGCAAAAAATTAGCCTGCAGCCTCGAGGCAGTCGCCGGCCCTTTTTCGGTCGAAGGCTTTTGCCGCTTTTCTTTTCCCCATTACCGCAGTTATTTGCAAACCAGCGTGGCGGAGGCGGTCGCCGCCTGGCAGGGGGAACGGGAACAAGCCGCCTATGTCGGCCTGCTGCAAAACCGCTTGGCGCAAACGCCCTATCGCTACCGGGAAATCCATTTATATATCGGCAGCGACGGCTTATACCATCTGTATCAAGGAAGTTCCCACGGCCGCCGTCCCTTGGAAGGCGGCCCCGTACATGGATTCGAGGATCTACTGCTTGGCAGTTTATTGCAATTGGCGCCGGAGCGTTTGTTTCTACATGTATCCGACGGTCAATGGCAAGCTTTGACCCAGGCTTTGATGGAAATTTTCACGAATAGGCTTATTCTCTGTCGCTATATGCCGTAACCCGTCAAAAATATACGTGAAATATAAAAATTTTCCCAGGGGAAACATTTCCCGGTAACGCAAATTTTTACCGGCCGATTTTTTTTTATTTTTTTTAAACCCCATTGCGTTATTTGCTAAATAATAGTAAAATAATAAACAAGCATCAGAATAATGGAGGTTGCAACTATGAAAAAACAATATTCGGTTATCCTTAGTTTGTTGATCGTAGCCGCGCTTGTATTGGCGTTCTCCGCCGCCGCGTTGGCTACGGATACGCGCACCACTACCCTGGACTGCACAGCCTTTACCAGCGATCAAGAAAACGAAGAAGAAGGCTGGGCCTGGGACGCTTCTACGCGCACTTTAAGCCTATCCAACGTGGACATCCATGTGGATAACGGCCCCGCCCTGATCCTACCGGCGGATTCCACCATTGAAATTGACTATTACTACAATGCTACTAACCACCTTTTGTCCGAAAACGATTCGGCGCTGATCGCCGATGGCGATTTAACCATTAACGGTTACGCTGGTGATGATTGCATATATGGTGCCGGCGTGATTATGGAGGTTCAGGGCGACCTGACCTTGCTCGATACCTATCTTTACTTACAATCTTCCACCGACGCCACCTGCGACTTAGGCCTACAGGTAGAGGGATCGCTTACGATGGATGACTATGCCTATCTGGTTATTTACGACAGCCAAA
>CASEQE010000029.1 GCA_949289995.1 uncultured Peptococcaceae bacterium | reverse complement strand
AAAAGGAGGAGGGATTTTATGAAAAAGTTTAAAATGTGTATGGTTTTGCTGTTGATGGTCGCCTTGGCTTTAGGCGTATCCGTACCAGCTTTGGCTGCTTCCCCTTTGGCCAATTTGACGCCGCCTACTACTTTTACCGTTCCCCAAGGGCTGGAAATGGATTGGAATGCCCGTCATCATTATGAAGAATATGTAGATTTGTTTAATAAATTGCATGAAGCCTATCCCCAATTGACCAACCTATATTCAATTGGACACAGCTATCAGGAACGGGATCTTTGGTGCTTGGAAATTACCAATTCCAAAAAGAAAAACGACGATAAAGTAGGCATAGGCGTATTTGGCAACATTCACGGCGGCGAGCAAGAAGGCGGTGAAAGCGCTTTATATACCGCTTGGTGGATTTTGTTAAATTCCGACAGCAAATATGTCAAAACCATGCTGGATAATTACATCATCTATGTAGTACCGATTATCAATCCCGATGGTTATGAACAATCTTTCATATATAATAACCGTTGGAATTTACGTCCCACCGATCATAACGGCGACGGCGTCGTATTTAGCGATCCCTATACCGATATCAACGGCGACGGCGTAATCGCTACCATATATAAAGGAACAGCAACTAGCGCCATTGCCGATCGGGTAAAAATCGGCATGGAAAGCCCGGATTGGGATGGTAACGGAATTTTGGGCGACGATCCCCGCACCAGCGATATTGACTTGAACCGTTCGTTTGATTATCAATGGAATCGCTACGATATCGAAACCTATAAAACGCCCAATACGGTTCTAGTTGGCGAAAACAGTCTGGCCAGAGCAGGCCTGCAACCCGGCGCAGAACCGGAAACCCAGGCAGTGCAGAATTTCCTCTATGCCAAACCCATGAACGCTTTGGTTACCCTACATACCGGTCAACAAAGCGTATTATGGCCAAGATGTTATACCGGTAACGACTTCAGCGACCCCGCGGATAAAGAATTGCTCTATATGTCTCAGGTAGGAGAAAAGATGACGGAAGCATTGGAAGAAACCACCGGCAGAAGCTATTATTGCAAATCTTCCCATGACGATTATCCTTCCTCCGGCGATATGATTGATTTTGCGTTTGGACGGCTCAATATTCACGCCTATACCGTGGAAGTATATGTAGGCGGGGATCCGGATCCCGACCCCAACGCGCCGGAATGGGATAAACATACCTGGGGCAATAAAATGCCGGAAGATACATGGAAATTCTATTCCTACCAAGAAGTAAAAGACGTTCTGAAACTGGATCCGGCCAAATTGGGATTGAAGACTACGGAAGGATTGTGGTTTAATAATACCAGCAGCGCGCAAATGGCCGGCAAAGCGCCGGAAGATCAAGATATCTTGGTACAAGGCGCCAAAGATGCCATTTTGGTGATGATTGAAAGCGAACCCAATGGCGCCGGCTATCAACGCCCCGCCTATGTCGATTGGCTGTAAACTGTAGCCTATGTCGATTGACTGTAAACCGTGAGCGACACGTTGCAATAAGCGCGCCGCCACAGGAATACGCTTTCCCCTTTATAAACACCATCAAGCGATTCTCTCCCAACAGCCACTATTCGGCCTGGATGGAAGGAAATTAAAAACAAACGAAAAATAAAGCCCCATGGGTACACATTGCGTACCTATGGGGCTTTAGGCCGTATATGGGAAAAATTGGGGTATATAACCTTCTGTCCCTATTGTATGTTTGCACGCAAGAGCAAAAAAGAAAAATCGCCCTGATGCAAATGCTTATTGCACCAGGCACATCCCCAACGGCTGGCCCTTAGCATGGATTGCCGCCATAGCAGACGCTTCCTTCCCTCATCGCTTCCATTATGTCTTCCCATAAAGAAATTTACCGCTTCGCCTCCATCTGATAAGCTTATACTGTAGCAGAGGCAATGAACCCCAAAACGGCTGGCGCATTTTTGCGCAGCATAGTCAGCATAAATCAGCTTTCCATTGCCAGCTGCATTTCCGGCGATAAAAGATAACAAAGCGTAAAAACACCATAGGATGGCAAATGCAAATCGTCCCTTAATCATTGCGTAGACGAAGACGGATACATAGATAAAAAATAAAACGATAAGATAGAAATAAACTGTGCGGCGGTGGGTTTTTTATCCAAAGGATAGCCGGCCACCCGGCTTAACAGCGTAGGATTGGTCTTCCATACCCGATCGGCAGCAGCGCGTATATTTCGTTCCACATTGCGCCATGTGGTATCGTAACGTTGGGCAACGTCCGGATACAAGCGTTTGCAAATAGACAAAATCCGCTCCGGTTCCTGTACCACCAGATAAATTGCGTAGCCGCATAGACGAAATCCCACATAATTCATGCTTAAGCCTAAGTAAATCAATAGTTTATATATTTCATAACATAAGGTTTTTTCCGTTATATCCACGGAAGTATATTCAGCGTTCATGGCTCAACACCTCCATCAACCCGTTTACATGAAAGAGAATCTTTTCCTGCTTTTCAGCGGATAAAGCCGTATACCAGTCCAAGCCTTTTAACAACCAAGTAGCGAAACTAAATTTCTCCACCAGTTTGTCATCGTTGATCAGAGTATCCAAAGGTATCCCCAAACCATCGGCAATTTGGATAGCCGTATATAGGGATAA
Organism: uncultured Peptococcaceae bacterium; assembly: GCA_949289995.1. Classification (GTDB taxonomy): domain Bacteria; phylum Bacillota; class Dehalobacteriia; order UBA4068; family UBA4068; genus JAILCQ01. The sequence continues at coordinate 21,806 of CASEQE010000029.1, read as the reverse complement.
ATTTTCCCGTTTTTTAGCCGACTGCAACGTAGTTCTCGGTATACCCAATTCCATAGCGAACTCTCTGGTTGAAAGAGAACTTTGTTGCATCAATTCTTGCAGATTTTTCATAAAAATTTTACATTTATCCATATTCTTTCCTCCCCTTTCATTTTAAGGATAGGGGAATTTAACATGGTTGTAACGGATAATATTGCGTCAAATTAGACGTTTTTTCGTCTTTAAATTGCATTTTACGTCAAATTAGCAAAAGTATCATTCCTAAAATTCGACATATCGTTATAAAAATGGCAAAAAAATGCAAAAAGATAAAAAAGACGTTTGCAATATTTCAAAAATGCACATGCAAACGTCTTTCTTTTAATATTAAAATTATGTATTGTTTTCAATAGCGACGGTAAGGCAAACTTTTGGCGATCCCATAGGCCGTCGGCTTTTTATTTTCAAATGTTATCGGCGTCTATAGCGGGAGAGGCAGTAGTCAGACCGTCTATATGGCGCTCAAGCGGCGGCGATTTGCCGGCCAAAGGGAGCCATGGCTAAGGAAGCCAATTTAAAACACTGCAAACCAAAGGGAATACCCACCACGGTTATACAATATAGCAAGCCAATACCTAAAGCGATTAAAGCCAGTTCCAAACCGCCAAATAGGAACCAGACTACGTTTAGCAAAAAGGAGACCGCCCCGCCGGCAAATATGGCTTGCCGGCCAAAGGGCCACAAGGCCAAAGAAGCCAACTTAAAGCATTGTATCCCCACCGGTATACCGACTATGGTTATACACCACAGCCCACCTACGGCCAACCAGGCCGTACCCAAAACCAAACCACCTAAAATCAACCATAAAATATTGCCAATAAAATGAAACATCATAGATCTCCTTTATCCGAATAATCGCCAATAAAGCCCAGCGGCAGCAAAAGCGATCATAGGTTTTATTTTATAATAAAAGAGCGGCGGTACGAGGAAAAAGTTTCACCCGGCTTTTGTTTTTTATCCGCCATTTTTTTACCGTTTGTCATTTTTCGCCCTTTTTGGTATAATGACCGAAGAAGATTCCTGGCGCCTCTAGCCGGGAAAAGATCTCCAATGTCATCTATGAAGGAGCAAAAATCATGACCAAAGCAGCCACCGCCTCCGTTTCCCCCGTCGACCGGCAAAAACAACGGCAAATCCTCGCCATACTGGAACAAACCTATAAAAACAGCGGCACTGCGCTGCATAGCGAATCCGTCTTCCAATTGCTGGTGGCGGTGATTCTTTCCGCACAATGCAACGATAATCAAGTGAATCGGGTAACCGGCCCTTTATTCGCACAATATGCCGACGCCGCCGCTTTTGCCGCTCTGGAACCGGCTCAACTAGAGCCATACATCAGCAGCTGCGGTTTATACAAAAACAAAGCCAAAAATATCGTCGGCGCGGCACGAATCATACACGATCAATATCATGACGAAGTGCCGGCAGACCGTCAAAAACTGATGGCCTTGCCCGGCGTAGGTAGAAAAACCGCCAACGTAATCCTGAGCGTCGGTTTTGGTTTGCCCGCTTTGGCTGTGGATACCCATGTACAGCGGGTAGCCAATCGTTTGGGCCTGGCCCAGGGAAAAACCCCGGAGCAAACCGAAGAACAGCTGTGCGCCCTCATCCCGCGGGAACAATGGGGCGATGCCCATCATTGGCTGATTTGGCATGGGCGTAAAATCTGCGCCGCTCAAAAACCCAAATGCGGTCAATGTCCTGCGGCCTCGCTATGTCCCAGCGCCAAACCTTAAACCAAAGGTGCGAATACCCGCAATATCGTATAAACCAGCCGTTTGTGCCAAGGGGTGCGAGCGGTTTTTTCTTTGGTTATCAAAGTGCATTTTTCCAAGGTTCGCAAATAATCCTCTTTGATTTCTGCTACTGCCGGTACGCCATATTGCCAAACGCCACATTCATAATGCAAATACAAACTGCGAAAATCCAAATTGATCGTACCGACAACTGCATATTGATCGTCGCTAACAAAAGTTTTAGAATGAATAAAACCAGGCAAATATTCATATATTTTCACGCCGCTTTGAACCAATTCCCGATAATAGGAGCGGGTAATGGCAAACACCATCTTTTTATCAGGAATATGCGGCGTAATAATACGCACATCCACGCCGCTTTTCGCCGCCAAACGCAAAGCCGTGCTCATCTCATAATTCAACACTAAGTACGGCGTGGCAATATATACATATTGCCGCGCTCGCGTAATCATATTCATATAGACGGAAGCGCCCACAGGTACGGCGTCGAATGGGGAATCGCTAAAAGGCACAACATACCCCCGGCTTCCGTCCTGCATGGCGGCCCACATCTCCGCCGGCGGGGCAAAACGGCGAAAATCCTCATCCGACCAACATAAATAGCTCCACAAACCAAGAAACATTACCGTTAGGCTCCATACCGCCGCCCCGGATAACCGTTCCCCACAATCCAACCAATGACCGTATTTTTCATAGGCGTTAATATATTCATCCGCCAAATTCACACCGCCGGTATAACCCACGGCGCCGTCGATCACGCAGATTTTGCGATGATCCCGATTATTAAAACGGGAAGATACAAAGGGCACAAAACGACCAAAAACACATGTTTTGATACCTAGGCTTTGCAAATACTGAGGATAATCCTTCTTTAGCGTAAACATACAACCAATATCATCATAAATAAGCCGTATATCTACACCTTTTCTTGCTTTTTCTGTTAGGATTTCCAAAATAGAATCCCACATCTTTCCTTCTGCAATAATAAAATACTCCAAAAAAATAAAACGCTGCGCCTGGCGCAAATCCTCCAACATCGCTTGATATACATCTTCGCCTCTGGGCAAAAAGCGGCATGAGCTACCGGCATACAACGGCGCGCCGCTTTGTATTAAATAGCCGGCTTGTAAGGCTGCATCCAAATTTTCCTCTCTCAATTGCGGCAAAAGCAAAGGCAAATCCGCAAAAGCTTGCCGGTATTGTTGGCCAAGACGTTTTTTTTGTTCCCGCCGCCGGCGGCTGGTCCAATGCACGCCAAACATTACATATAGCAATGCGCCAAATACGGGCAAAATCAAAATAGGAATCAGCCAAGCCATTTTATAAGCAGGATTTTTATCGCTATTGATAATATACAAAGCAACCAATAAGGACATCGCTAAACAAAAAACATAAAACAGGATAAACTTTTCCTGGAAAAAGGCCAAAATTCCCCAAATAGCGCCGATTTGAATCAGCAAAAATAGTACGATAAAAGGTAGTCGGCTGGACAAAAGCCCGCTGCTTTTTTTCATTTTTCCTCTCCTTCAGGCCAACGGCGCAAATAGACGCAAAATCGCCTGCATCAATCGCCGGTAGCCGGGGATATGCCGACAATCCTGCAAATGTATTTGCCGGCTTTGACGCAACAAATCCCAGTAATCGTCGCGAATATCGGCTACCGCCGGTCCATCCGCCAGCCATACCGCATTTTCATGGCTTAAATACAAGCTGCGATAATCCATATTAATAGACCCCACCACGGCAAAACGATCGTCGCATACATAGGTCTTGGAATGGATATAGCCAGGTTGATATTCATATATTTTCACCCCATCCCGCAGTAAACGGGGATAATACGAGCGGGATATTTGCAACATTGCCCAAGCGCCAGTTCGCGGGGTAATAATACGCACGTCCACCCCGCTTTTTGCCGCATTGGTTAAGGCCAATATCAGCTCCTCGTCAATCACCAAAAAAGGCGTGCTAATATACGCATACCGACGCGCCCGTTGCAACAAATTTAAGTAAACGTTCTCTCCTACCCGTTCGCCGTCCAAAGGGCTATCCGCATACGGTTGGTACAAACCGCCGTCGCTTTCTCCCTGCCATTGAGCGGCCGCTTTTATATAAGGCTGAAAATCTTCTATTTCACCGGAAATCAGGCTCCACATCGCTAAAAACATTCCGCTAAGAGCCGCTACCGGCGGTCCTTGTAGCAATAGTCCGCAATCATGCCAATGATCATGCACTTTTTTCAAGTTAATATATTCGTCCGCCAAGTTGATGCCGCCGACAAAACCTTGACGGCCATCCACAACGCAAATTTTTCGATGATCCCTGGTATTAAAGCGAAAAGCATGGCGCCATGTAAACCGATTATACGCTTGACAGCGGATACCTTTGGCAGCCAAAATCTGCCGGTAATTGGCAGGCAAACTAAACAACGAACCATAATCATCATAGATAATCCGCACATCCACCCCGGAGGCCGCCTTTTCTTCTAGAATTTGCAACATTGGCGTCCACATTTTTCCTTCTTCAATAATAAAAAACTCCATAAAAATGAAAGATTGCGCCGCCGCCAATTCCTGAAGCATACGTTGATACATTTTTTCACCGCTGGCCAAAAATGTTGCCGCTCCCGCAGAAAAAGGCGGAACCCCGGACGCCGTTTCCAAATAACGGCAATGCGGCAAAGCCGTCTCCTCCACGGAGACGGCTTTGCCAGCAGCCGACCGCAAACAACGGCGATATTGAACGTCCAATCGCTGCAAACGTTGGCGTTCTTTGGCGCTAAGCCAAATTTTTCCGTATAAAAAATAAAACAACGATCCAAAAACCGGCAACAGCAATACCGGCGCCAACCAAGCTATCTTATAAGCAGGATTTTGATCCGCATTTACGATATATAACATGACCATCCCTGCAAGAATGCAACCGCCAACATAAAAATATACGAAATAGCGGCTAAACCATAGCGCCGCCACGAGCGGAATGCCGACCTGCAGGCATAGCCCCACGCCGATCAGCACAGCCCGCAGCATGCCGGTATGGGCGAAATCGCGCCGCTTGTCCATCTTTAACCTTCTTTCTATATGAGCCCTGTTATGCCTCCGGCGCCTTCTTGTCACAAGGCGCCAAAGAAACCAAAGCCCATTCCACCCGCCGGTCCTTCACTTCTTCCACCTGAATATGCAAACCGGCGGCTTCTATTTCCGGTTTGCTGCCATCGGCAGGGATTTCGCTAAGGCAGGAGAAAATAAACCCTCCCAACGTTTCATATTCGTCTTCCGGATAATCATAATGCCAATTTAAGTCCTTTTGTAAATCTTCCAACGCCGTAGCGCCAGACACTTTCCACAAATTATCTCCCAGCTTAACGATTTCTTTTGGTTCTTGGGGATCATATTCATCATAAATATTGCCGACGATTTCCTCCAATAAATCCTCCAAGGTAATCAACCCGGAAGTACCGCCATATTCGTCCACCACGATCGCCAAATGAATTTTTTTCTTTTGCATATCTCGAAACAGAACGTCGGTAGGCACAGATTCCGGCACAAAATAGGCGGGAGCCAACAACTCTCGCAGCGGACGAGGGGGATCGTTTTCCAAATTCAACAAATATTCCCTGGTGCGTAAAATGCCGACGATATCGTCCACATCCTCGCCGCATACCGGAAAACGAGATAAACCGCTTTGGCGTATCGTAGCCATAATTTCCTCATGGCTATCATCCGCATATAACATCACCATATCTTTACGGTGTATCATCACGTCTTCCGCAGTCATATTGTTAAATTCAAATATATTTTCAATCAATTCTCTTTCCGTAGGTTCAATTAAACCGGTTTCGCCGCTGATATCCACCAATTGGCGGATTTTCTCCTCCGATGCGGCATCCGCCCGCCGGGATGGATCCATGCCCGTCATGCGGCACAGCGCCGCCGCCGCCTTCGCTCCCGGGCGGCCCAATGCGGCCAACAAACGCAAAGGCGCGAAAGCGCGGGACAACCATGCCTCCGGACGGCGGCAGGCCAATTCCCGGGGAAATTGACAAAATAAAATCAATACCAGATAGACCATAGCCACCGAGATGATGACCGCCAAACCGTTAATACCGCTAACCGCGCCCCAATGATTATGCAAAAACGCTGCCAGCAGCGGCATATAAACCGCCGCGGCCATAGCCGTACCGCACAAAAGAAAAAAATGGCAGATAAAGATTAGCGGCGCTAAATAGCGTTGCGGCTCCTCGAGAATTTTAATCAACGCCGCCGATCTTTCCTCATCTTCGCCCACATCTTTTTTCACATATCCGGCGCTTACCGTGGATACGGCGCCGCCAAAAGCCGCCGCCGCCGCGCCCAATAGCAACAAAATCATGCATATACCCAGGCATGCCAAAGGGTCGTCCGTCAAAATAATTCCTCCTCCGTCAATACGACGTTTCCTTGATGAAACGCGAGCAAGCATAGCCGGTATATTTTGGCTATGCTTGAAGTTTAATCTATGAAGATATAGAGGCTGGAACTTCGCCCGGCTTCCGTATCGTCGATCATGCTGACAAATCCTTTATACAAAGTCGCTTGTGCAAGCTCAGTATATCAAACCCCCAGCGTTTTGTCAATCTAAGGAATACAATGGGGCAAACGATGCCCCCATACCGTGCCCAGGCGGGGCAATACGCCGCCGCAATGCGGACAAGGCCCCGGCAACAAGCGGGAAATATCGCCGGTGCGATAGCGCAGCAGCGGCATGGCGCGACGGTTGAGGGTGGAAATCACCAATTCCCCTTCTTCCCCTGGAGGCAAGATTTCCCCGCTATGGGGATGAATGATTTCAAAAAACAAATCCCCGTGGCGCAAATGGTAACCGCTGCCGGGGGCGCATTCCACGCCGCCGCCCCAACCGGTTTCCGTCATTCCCCAATGGGCCAATACCCGGCAGCGCCATAACAGCGACAACTGCCGGCGGAGATCTTCCGCCACATCGTCGGCGGAAAGAATTACCGTTTGCGGACGCAACTCTGGCAGCGTCTGCGCCAATGCCAACGTGGGCCGGGGAACGCCGATCAACGTCTGCGGCGGCGCATAGGCGGCTAAAGCCGCCGCCTGCTGGGGCGCCGTCTTTTCTCCCAATATATACGGCGCGGCGGCCAGCCTACGTCCGGCCTGGGCCAATGTTTGCCCCAAGCCGTCGGGACCGGCGCCGCTTAAACAAATCCATAACGCTTGCCCCGGCGAAACCCAAGGACGCAACCCCTGTACAAAAAACTCTTCGCTGGCGGCCAAGTCCTCCCGACTAAAATAAATTCGTTTCGCCGAACCGGAACTGCCGGAAGTATATTGGCTAACGATACGTTGAATTTCTCCTTGAGGCAGGCAAACCAAACGTCGTTCTTGCCGGCGCAAGTCCCCCTGGTCGATCAAAGGCCAACTCCGATAATCGCCCCAATCTACGTTTTCGTACAAACGACGGTAAAACAGACTATGGGCTGCGGCGTAGCGAGCCTGCCGCTCCAAGGCCGTCTTTTGATAGGCAAGCATAGCCTGCGCGCCATCCTGAGGTTGCAAACCGGCCTGAGACAGACACCAATCATCCAATGCCCATACCGCCATACTTTACTCCTCCTATACCATAAGGCCGGCGGCCTGTCTATCGTGTTTTTTTTCGTTTGCCCGGAACCCGCCGCACCGCGCCCCCTGAGTTGCCCTCTGCATTCCCATGGGTATAACTACCAATTTGAACTCCTGGCAAAAGACGGCGCAATTCATCGATGAAAAACAGCATACCCTCGCCGTGACTATCGGCCAAAAACGGCGCCATCAACGCCGGGCCGCAATTCAGATTGCGCAATTGAATTTGCGCCACGCCGGTTTCCCGAACCAAATCCACCAAAGCCGCTAAACGACGGGGATCGTCGCTAAAGCCGGGATAAGCCAGCAAATTTAAAGCGGTAGGACGGCGGTATTCTCGGGCCAAAAGCAGGCTTTCCCGCACTTGCGGCAAGCCATAGCCGCAGGGCCGGTGATAGGCCGCGTATTCTTCGGGCAGCGGGGAAAAAATACTCACCCGCATACTATCCATGCCCGCTTCCAGCAAGGCGTGAATCGCCTGGCAATCGCCGGCGTTGGTATTGATATTAAAACGTCCGCGGCGAGTCTGACGGCGCACCTGGCAAATCGCTTCGGCAATGGCCTTATGGTTCAGACTGGGCTCCCCTTCGCAGCCCTGTCCGAAACTAACGATCGCATCGGCGGCATAGCGCAAATGGGCCAAGGCGATTTCCCCAATCTCTTCCGCTCGGGGACGGAAAGAAATACGTTGTTGCGGCGAAGGACAGCATTGGGAAGGCTGCAGGGAAATGCAACCCAGACAATCGGCGTTGCATACCGGTGAAGCCGGTATGCCTCCCTCCCAACGGCGGTAAAAAATATTTTGGGCGGTAAAACAGCCGTATTCCAAAGCGCAATGGGCCAACTGGCGAATCAGGCGATTGTCGGGAAACTCGTCAAGCCTTTCTTGCGTCAAACGAGGCAATTGCGGCGTATTGAAATAACGTGGATGCCATCTTTTATGTTCGTCGGTTTGCTGCGCCGCCACCACCAGGCGGCCGTTATCCATACCTACCGCCGTATAACCCAGCAAAGGCAGGGGCGTATCCTTGTCTTCCGTCGCCGGGCACAGCAAACGAGTAAACCCCTGGGGCAATAAAGCCGCCAGGGCATAAACCGGTTCTCCGCCGCCATAGGGATTCTCCGGCAACAACACCGGACTACCGTCGGCTTTATCCAGCCCAATCGGCGCCAAGCCAGGCATCATGGTTAGCGTCGCTCCCGGAGGCAAAGGGATCAATTCTTCTCCCTTGGGGGCGCGGGGCGAACCATCCGTCCCGGCCATAGCCAAACCGGGAAAATCAAACCAACGGCCGTCCGCTAAAGCAAATAGCATATTGCTCATAACAAAACCTCTTTTAAACTGGTTTTATCATTTAAAAAACGCCGCCTACACGCAGGCGGCGTTCTTATCGTTTTGGCGCAAAACCTTAGTTGGCTCGTTCTACTTTGCCGGAACGCAAGCAACGGGTGCAAGCGGTAACCTTTTTCGGCGAACCGTTAACGATGGCGCGAACGGTTTGCAAATTAGGTTTCCACTGCCGTTTTGTGCGAATATGAGAATGGCTGACGTTCATACCAGAGCGAACGGTTTTGCCGCAGATTTCACATTTAGCCATGGGGCGCCTCCTTTTTGTATCTTTCTATCTATACCGGCGCGATCCGGCCGGCAAAAGCCTATTTTGAAACGCTTAAATAGTATATCAAAAATAAACGCGCTTGGCAAGCTTTTATTTTGCCGTTAGGAATTTTTTATCCATACCGCACCTTTTACCGCTGTCTTTAATATTCTGCATCAAACGCCGGCGCCCGGAAAGGAGTGAATTCTGCTTTGCGCAATGAAACGGAAGTGGTGCTCCGCACCGAAGCCTATAAGCGGCAATTGGCTTTGGCTATAGAAGAAAAAAATCATCCCTATGCGGCGGATAAAGCCAATCTGGATTTGATCATTTTTTCCCTAATCGACAAATTGGAAATCCTATTTTGGGTTCTGGGCCTACCTTTACCCCAAGACGATTTGCTGGATAGTTTTCAAAGCCGCAGCCATTGACCTCTAGGCCCGGTAAAAATCAAAACAAAATTTCTCAATTTCCTGCCAAATCAATCGATATCCCTCGGGTGAAGGATGGATGCCATCCAAACCCAACAGACGGGGCAAATCATGCCGCAGCAACAACGGTTGGCGCAAATCCACTACAGGACAACCGGCGCTTGCGGCGATACGCTCCACTTCCAGGCTATAGGCTTCCTGATGGCGGTAAATAATATCCAAATCCCCTAGCCAGGAACGCAACGCTTCCCCGTCCAATCCCTGGGCAAACCACTGGAAATAGCGTTGGCCATCGATAGGAGGCAAAGCCATCAATACGGGACGTATGCCCCGTCGCCGCAATTTCTCAATAATCCGAAGATAGCTTTGGCGGAACTGAGGCAAAGGGGTTTTCGCTTGATGTTGCCGGCTGGGCGCGGCGGCGACGGCTGCCCAATCAAAATCCGAGTCGTTACCGCCGTATTCCAAAAACACCGTTTGACAATCCAAACCAGCATCTAAAGCCTTATCAATCATCGCCTCCCCCCGTTCTACCGTACAGCCAACCTGGGAGCGGTTGACGATTTCCAATGCCAAACGTTCCGCCAGGCCGTCTATATAATGCGCGTTATTCCATATTTTGTAGCTTGCGCTTTCCTCATGCCAATACACGCCGCGCATGATCGAATCGCCAAAAATTACCGCCTTGCTTGCCGTCTTCAAACTGGCCGCCTCCTTATCCTCCTATGCTTCTCGCCCCGTTTACGCCAGGCGGCGCCAATCGGGACAGGCCTTTTCCAGCCGCCAAGGTTACGGCTGCTCCCGGTGGATTTCCCGTACCACGACCCGGGAACCTTCCACCGCCACCACTTGGATATCCCGTTCCGCCGGGATGAATTCGCCTTGCGTCACCACATCTACTTTTTCGCCTTGAAACAACGCCGAACCGGCAGGCCGCAATACCGTCGCTGAACGGCCTACCATGCCCAAAAAGCGGTTTAAATCCTTTTTGCCGCTAACGTATCCGGCTTGGTTTTCCTGTCTCTTAAACAATATTAGTCGCCGCCATAAATTTCTGGTTTTGCGGTTTTTCAAGGTTAAAACAATCAAAACAATCGAAACGGCCACAGCCGCCACGAAGGAAAGCGCCGCCGTACCGGGATTGGGCGCGGCCATAATCAAAGAAATCACAATCGCCAGTACGCCGCATATGCCCGCCACACCGAAACCGGGAATCACCAAAATTTCCAAGGCCAGCAATATTAAACCCGCCACAAACAAAGCCACCAATCCTGCGCCGGCATGTCCGGTCCACACATTGCCTAAAAAATAAAGCGCAAAGCTGGCCACGCCGATCACGCCAAACAGGCCGAAACTGCCCACCGTAGCCACTTCCACCACAATACCGGTAATACCCAAAATCAACAAAAGGGTGGCGACTGCCGGATGGGTTAACCAATACCCCAACCAAGTCGGGCCGCCGCCGTCTAAAACCACATCTCCCGCGGCCAAAACCACGCCGCAAAGACCAAAACACCAACATAAAACGGCAAACCACAAGCCGGATAAAATACGTTTCATGCGTTAACCTCCCGTTTCGCCTCTATATCCCGTTTCCGCTCTGTTTTGCCGCCGCAAATGACCGCTAAGCCTAGCTTTGCAAAACCGGCGTCTTGCCGTTCAAGCCCGTTCCTATTGCCAAACCAACGACAATGCGCCGCCCAAGGAAGCGGCAAAGGCGGATTCTTTAGCAAATGCGGATTCTTTAGCAAATATATTATATTTAGTATATAGTATATCATAATATAAGCCGCAAAACAAAAAAATTATGCCCGCCAGTAAAAAAAAACGGGAACGATTGCTCGTTCCCGTTAAGAGTTCGTTGGCCGGATTTAATTCCATTTCCGTTTTCTGGCCGCCTCAGCCTTCTTTTTTCTTTTAACGCTGGGTTTTTCGTAATGCTCATGCTTGCGGATCTCAGCCATAACGCCTGATTTCTGGCAGGTGCGTTTAAAACGCCTGAGGGCGCTGTCCAGCGATTCGTTTTTGCCAACTCGAACTTCACTCATTAGTATCCCTCCCTCCGTGAAACCATAAAGCGTAAAGACGCGTACCATCACAGTATAAACTAATTTTGTTCATCCGTCAACCTTTACGAACAAAAAGGCCCTAAAAATTGACCGCCAATTAGATGAAAGTGCAGGTGAGGAACCTCTTGCCCAGAATCTGCCCGGCAATTGGTTAACAGTCGGTAGCCGCTTTCCGCCACGCCGTTTTCTTCCGCCAGTCTTTGCGCCACCAAACAAATTTTACCCAACAGCGCCTGGTGTTCCGGAGCAATTTCTGCTAAAGAGGGGATATGGGCTTTGGGAATGATTAATATATGTACCGGTTGCCGGGGGCTAATATCCCGAAAGGCCGCCACGTCATCATCTTCATATAGCAAATCTGTGGGAATTACCCCGTTGGCTAATTTACAAAAAATACAATCCTCTTTCATCGTTATCGTTTCTCCTTCCTACAATTTGGCAAAAACTCTGTTATATGTTGATCCACAACCATTTTCGTTTCCATGTTTCTTGCAAAAGGCGCAGCTTATTCCTGCTTACCGCTTTTACCCCGGCCGTTGTTGCAATTCTTTCTGTTTCGTGCCAAATTCCGATGCACAAGCGGTCGGCATGGTATGGTCTTGGTCGTTCATTGGCGTTTCTCCGGTTTGGCGTTTGTCCGATAGCCTGCGCCGGGGCTAAGATTATGCTTTACAGGCTTCCGTCACGGCGAATAAACCTTCGCCGTGGCCGTCGCGTACCGGCTGCGCTTGCCCATCAAAAGAAAACACCGTTTGTCTTTTGCGCCCGATGGTAAACCCGGCCTGGATCAAATAAGCGTCGATTTCGGCGGCGGTATGAAAAGTCGCAAAGCGATAATTCACATCTTCATCTTTATTCTGTTCATATATTTGTCCCAAAGGCGTTCCTTTATCTAAAAATGCAATAATAAACCGTCCCTGGGGCTTGAGAATACGATAAATTTCACGGAAAGCCTCCGCCGTATCCTGTAAAAAACAATCCACCGTAACCATTAAAGCAAAATCAAAACTACGATCTGCCAAAGGCATATCCTCCGCATAGGCTTGGGTCACTCGTATCCCTTTTTGCCGCGCCAAGCGCCCCATATCCAAAGAAGGTTCAACGCCGCAATTAATACCCAAGGCGGAAGCAAACAGACCGGTACCCACGCCGATTTCTACGCCTTGGCCGGCAGTAGGCAACAATTGGCGAACCGCCGCCAATTCCACTTGAAACAATTGGGGGTTTTGGGCAAACCAATCCTCATAAGCCTGAGCCCCGCTGTCAAAAGGATTTATTCGTTCCATATTCCTTTTCTCCTTTACCATAGCATATATGGCCAAAGTTTGATCTGAACCGGCGATTGTTCTTGGTTTGCAGCGTCTTTGGCGCTCAAACCGTCGCCTGCCAAGAGCGCCGGTATACTGTGGCTTGAACGGCGCTGCCCGCTGCTATGCTTGTTTCTGGAACCGCCCGGTTGGTCGCAACATATCATAAACGGGAAAGAGCGCCGGTGAAAAAACGTTTCACTATAATATAGGAAATAACCATCTCGTCAACAACCATACCCTGATTACGCCATAGAGAGCGGCCAACAAAGGAATGGTTTTTCCCAGGGGATTCCTGGCCATATGGTTCCTACTGGCATATGCCGTCCAAATTGGCTTGTGATATTTTATTATAACAAATAATAGACGAACATGGCAAATAAATTTAGCCAAACCGCCCTGCGGCCGGCTGTATCGCTTGCTCCATGGCTTGCTCCATCATCCATAACCCGTCTGTCATCTATGTTAAAAAATTTATCGTATATACAGATAAACATATTAATTTTTTTCTTTGTTTGAATTTATTGAAGGACTTTTTTTGCTATTATAGAATATCATCTATAAAATTTACAAAGGATGACGACCATGGATGAAATCGATATCAAAATATTATTGTGCTTAAAAGAAAACGCCCGGATGAACGCCTCGCAAATCAGCGAACGCATCAACCTTTCCGTATCTGCAGTAATCGAACGAATAAAAAAAATGGAGCATAACGGAATCATTCGCGGATATACCGTTATACTAGATAACAAGCTAATCGGCAAAGATATCGCCGCCTTTATTTATATTTGTTTGGAGCATCCTAAGTTTAACGATAATTTTATTGAAAAAGTACAACGGCACGCTGATATTACCGAATGTTATTATGTGGCTGGGGATTACGACTTTTTGCTAAAAGTGATGGCGGATTCCATGGAAGATTTAACCGCCGTTCTTACGGATATCAAATCCATCAACGGCGTATCGCTAACCCGTACCTCCATCGTTTTCGCCACCCATAAAAATGAGCTGACGGTCATTCCTCAGGCGCAAAAATAGTTTCCCGCGATGACCTATAAAAATCACGTATCATGTATAGGAGGGATAAAATATGATTATCGGTATACCCAAAGAAATTATGCACGGCGAAAGAAGAGTGGCCGCCATTCCGGAAACGGTGGCCAAATGGAGTGCCGGCGGCGTCAAAATATTGGTAGAAAGCGGCGCCGGACTGGGATCCTTCTATAGCGACGAACAATATCTGGCCGCAGGCGCGGAGCTGGTGGACGATCCGGCGGCGTTATACGCCCAAGCGGATTTGATTCTAAAAGTTAAAGAACCTTTGTTCAACCAGGCCAAAAACTGCTCCGAAATCCAGATGATGCACAAAGGCCAATATTTGATTACTTTTATTCATCCCGCCGCTCCGGCCAACCATCAAATGGTCAAAGAGATGGCGCGGCAGGGAGTGATCGGCCTTACTTTAGACGGCGTACCGCGAATTTCCAGGGCGCAAAACATGGACGCCTTAACCTCCATGAGCACCTGCGCCGGTTATAAAGGCATGTTGATGGCGGCGGACGATTTAAGCAAATTCGTACCCCAGATTTTCTGCGCGGTGGGCATGATCAAGCCCTGTAACGTACTGGTGATTGGCGCCGGTGTCGCCGGTTTGCAAGCCCTAGCCACCGCCAAACGATTAGGCGCCGTAACCTATGCCGCAGATATCCGGGCGGATGCAGCGGAGCAAGCCAAATCCCTGGGCGCGAAAATCGTCGATTTGGGCATACCCCAAGACGTTGCCGTTGGCCAGGGAGGATACGCCGCTGCTTTGCCTGAATCTTGGCTGGACAAAGAGCGGACGGCGCTAGCGCAAATCCTGCCCAGCATGGATATCGTCTTCTGCTCGGCTTTGGTGCCGGGCAAATTGGCGCCGGTGTTGCTCAGCGACGAAATGGTATCTTCCATGGCGCCAGGATCGGTAATTGTGGATATCTCCATCGACCAGGGCGGAAACTGCGCCGCCACCGTTCCCGGGGAACGGGCCGTGGTACGCGATGTCATCATCGAAGGAATCAAAAATATTCCCGGCATGTTGCCCGCCAGCTCTACTTGGATGTTCGCCCAAAATATATATAATTTAACCCAATATCTGATCCGGGATGGCGTTATGGCGCTGGACGAAAAAGATGAAATCGTAAAAAGCATTTTGGTTACCAAAGACGGGCAAATCGTCCACCAAGGAGCAAAAGAAGCTATGGGCTTAATATAAAAATTGCTTTGGAGGGCAAACCCCATAGGCAAGGAGGAATCCACATGGAATCGATTTGGCTAATCATCATCTTCGCCGCCGCCACTTTGGCAGGATATCAGCTGATCCGCCAGGTACCCAGCTTGCTGCATACGCCGTTAATGTCGGGGATGAACGCTTTATCCGGGGCGACGGTGTTGGGCGCCTTATGCGCCGCCGGCGCCGCCGTTTATAGCGGCAGTCGTATCTGCGCTTATATCGCTATCCTATTGGCGATGATTAACGTGGCGGGAGGTTTTGGCGTAACGGCACGAATGTTAAACATGTTTAAAGGCAAAAAAGAGGAGGATGGCCAATGAGCGACCCGTTATATTATTCCCTATGCGCCGTATTGCTGTTTGGCGTGATGGCCGGTATCGCTTTGCTCAGCCGGGTCAAAACCGCTTCCCTTGGCAACGGCCTTTCCGCTCTCTGCATGGCCGCGGCGATTATCGTGGTTTTGCGCCGCTACGATTTGTTCAGCTTAGGCGGTTTATGGATTTGTTTGATCATCGGGCTGGCCTTGGGTTTATGGGGCGCAGCAAAAGTAAAAATGATTCAAATGCCGCAAGCGGTGGCTTTGCTCAACGGTTTTGGCGGCGCCGCTTCCGCTTTGGTGGCGGCGGTTTACGTTTGGGATCGCTCGCCGGGCAACGGTTTTGCCTATACGGCGGCTGCCCTCGCCTTGGCCGTAGGCTGGTTAACCTTTAGCGGTAGCATGGTTGCCGCCGGTAAATTGCATAACCGAATCCGCCAGCAACCATTAATTTGGCCCGGCCATAGCCCAATTCTCCTTCTCTGCCTGTCGTTGATGGCGATCCTGATCTGCTTATTGCCCCTATGGCAGCCAGGGCGCATTACCGCGGCTGTGCTACTAACCCTAGTCGCTCTATTTTTCGGCATAGCTTTTGCCCTGCGCATTGGCGGCGCCGATATGCCGATCGCCATTTCCCTGCTAAACGCCTTATCTGGTACGGCGGGAGCCATTGCCGGTATGACCGTCAACGAGCCGTTGCTAGTAGCAATTGGCGGTGTGGTCGGCGCCTCCGGCATCATCCTTACCCAAATCATGTGCCGCAACATGAACCGACGCTTGGCGGAAATCTTAACCGGGGCCACCGCCATAAGCAAAAGCGGCGGCATGCCGGCGGCCAAAAGCGATACGCCGCCCTCCGCCGCCAGGGAAACGATTGCCGCGGCTTCCAGCGGCCAAGCAGGGGAAGCAGACGTCTTCGCCGCTTTACAATCCGCACGCCAGGTCATAATCGTACCCGGTTACGGTATGGCCTTGGCCCAAGCCCAACACCTAGTCAAACAGCTAAGCGACGCTTTGGAACGGCGGGGAGCGGAAGTAAAATTTGCCATTCATCCGGTAGCCGGCCGTATGCCCGGCCATATGAACGTTCTGCTTTGCGAGGCGGAGGTTCCCTATGAACAATTATACGAAATGCAAGATATTAACGAACAATTTGCCCTTTGCGACGTAGCGGTAGTTATAGGAGCCAACGATGTAATCAATCCCGCCGCAAATACCGCGGAAGGCACGCCGATTTACGGCATGCCAGTGTTAAAAGTCGCCGAAGCTCCCCTAATCGTGGTCTGCAATTATGACCGTAACCCCGGCTATGCCGGCGTGGAAAACCCATTATACGATATGAAAAAAACGGCGTTGTTCCTAGGCGATGCGAAAGAAAGCCTGAACAAATTATTGCAAGCCCTGGCTGAAAACGTATAAACAAACCGTTCTATCTTCGCCTGGCGGCCTCCTGCTGTCGCCGGTAAGACGCAAAAAGACGGCGGATCTATCCGTCGTCTTTTTTATTATGCGCTCGATTTTATCATACCATGCCTTGCCGGCGATGCTTATATCGGCGTACCAACATAGGGTTTAGCGCCGTTTTTGCCTCGTTTGCCAGGCTGTTGTCCTAAAGGCAATTCGTACCAGAACACACTGCCCTGGCCCACCTGGCTGGTTACGCCGCATACACCGTGATTTAAATCCACCAACTTTTTCACGATGGACAACCCCAAGCCGCTACCTCGAGTAGAACGGCGATGACTTTCCGAGGAACGGTAGTAGCGTTTCCATATATCCGTCAACTGCTCTTGGGGAATTCCCGGTCCATTATCGATAACGCTTACCCGGGCTTTTCCCTCCACTATCTGCAAATGAACCGCTACCTGTTTATCCGCTCCGGTATAGGTCAAGGCATTATTCAGCAAATTGCTGGTTACCTGGGAAATTTGGCTGGGATCCGCATATACCAGACAGGGTTCTCCCGGTGTAAATTGAATATGATATCCTTCATGAGCCAATAAGCGGTTGTAATTTGCCGTCATGGCTTGAATATCGGCATTCAAATCAAATAAACAGGGCTTGCTATCCACAGTACCGGCATTCAATTTGGATAAATCCAAAACGTTATTCACCAAAGAGGTTAAGCGCGCCGTTTCATCGATAATCAATTGTATATTTTCCCGATTATTTTCTCCGGGAATATCGCGCATAGCCTCCGCATAACCACCAATCATCGTCAGCGGCGTGCGCAAATCATGGGAAATATTAGCCACCAATTCCTGCTGCAGCTTGTCCGATCGGGCTAATTCCGCAGAAACATAATTCAGCGTGGAGGCCAATTGGCTGATTTCCAGATAACCGCCGTCTTCAAAACCCCCGGAAAAATCGCCTTCGGCCAATTTAGCGGCGGATTTGTTGATTTTGGCGATCGGCGAAGCCAAATGCCGGGTAATCAACAACGACAATAACAGGGCAACAAACACCAAAATCACGGTAATATAAATCAATTGCACGCGCAAAGCTTCCCGGGTAGAATCTACCGGAGATATATTAGAATTCAACAATAGCATGATGGTATCCCCGGCGGCGTTTTCCACCAATTTCACGTAAATCAAACTGGAAGACAACCCCCGATCCTGGCCGGGAACCCAGCCGACAAAACTATCGGAGCTATATTCGTCATTGACAAACCATTTGCGGGAAAACAACAAAGAATAAGAGCCGTTGTTTTCTTGGGCCAAATTATAGAATCGAAAATAATCCTCGTCCGGCATATGATGGATGATACAATTGCCCAAAATATCCGCCTCTTCCAAAATCTCTACTCCCAACAGAAAATTGTTGACGGTACGAACTTGGGCAACGGTTATACAAACGTCATTGCTTTGGGCCATTCGGGTGATCAAATCCGCAAATTCGTCATTATCAATATTGTCATCCAAAGTTTCGGCAATGCGGGCAATTTGATCGATTTTGATCTGCCGGTAAAAGGCGTCCAAATAGACGATTTGTAGCAGCCATAACAGCAATAGCAAAAAGGCGCAAAAACCCAAAAAATAGCCGAAGATATGCCAGCGCATACTAATGCGATTGCGTAAGGCCCGGGGATTGGATATTTTGTTTTGTTTTTTTTGTTTTATCTCAGGCCTCAAAGCGATAGCCAACTCCTCTAAGGGTGACAATATATTTGCGATAGGGTCCCAAACTCAAACGTAACAATTTGATATGGGTATCCAAAGTGCGGTCATCACCATAAAAATCATAACCCCAAACCGTGTTGATAATCTGTTCTCTGGTTAAAGCGATACCTTTATTTTTCACTAGATAATGCAACAACTCATAAACTTTTGGCGATAAATCCGTGCGCACTCCATCCACATAAACCAAACGAGCGGCAAAATCGATAACCAAACCGCCGAATTGTACCACTTCATGGGCGGCGGGAGCCAGCGTTTGCCGCCGGGAAACGATTACATTAATCCGCATCATCAATTCCCGGGGTGAAAAAGGTTTCACCACATAATCGTCTACGCCTAATTCAAAACCATGAATTTTATCGTATTCTTCGCCCCGGGCCGAAAGCATCAACACCGGGGTTTGTTTAAACTTGCGAATTTCCCGACAGGCGGAAAAGCCGTCTAGCTCCGGCATCATCACATCCATAATAATAATATCAAAATCCTCTTCTTCCGCCATTTGCACCGCCTGCATACCATCGGCAGCTTCTTTTACCGTATATCCTTCAAACTCGGCATATTTACGAATAAGCGAGCGAATCTTTTCTTCATCATCCACTACCAATATTTTTCCTTTATTTTCGCCTGGCGCCATACATGAAACCTCCCATTTTTATAATTTATACTATAACCCACTGGCAAAAGATCTACAACCTTTTCCCGGCAGTAAAATCAAAAATACGGTTTTAGCCGGGACAGGCTATCAAGCTTTGCCCCGGCTAATCCTCACTCCACTGGAGAGAATCAATAACCTGCTGGTGTGGTGGAACCGTTTTCCACTCCCTCCGGCACTTCTTCCCGCAGTACCACATTGATACTCTTTTCTTCGCCGTTACGGCTAACCACCACGGTAATCACATCATTGGTATTATGCTGCTGAATCATTTCCGACACGTCGGCGGCGTTTTCCACGGCCTGCCCGTCGATACTGACCAGCCGGTCTCCAGCCTGCAAGCCGTCTAATTGAGCATTGGTGTTTTCTCCAGTATAGCCTACAATATATACGCCCAATTCTTCTACCCGGTAACTGGTAGCCGTCCGTTCATCCGTAATATCCACCAAGTATACGCCCAGAGAAATCCGATTGCGCACATAACCATATTGCATCAAATCCTCCACCACTGGCTGCACTTGGTCTACAGGGATGAAGAAATTCAGGCCCTGTACACCGATACCGCTGGCATAAGCCACGGCGATACCGACCAATTCGCCTTTATCGTTGAATAATCCGCCGCCGCTGTTACCGGAATTGATGGTGGCGTCGGTTTGCAACAGGGTCATGGTTTGGTCTTCGATAGTAATTTGCCGATCTTTGGCGCTAACATAACCTACGGTAACGGTGCCGCCCAAGCTGCCCAAAGGATTGCCGATGGCGATCACCCGATCGCCCACCCGCAAATCGTCGGAACTGCCGAACACCGCCGGCGTCAGATTTTCGGCATCGATTTTAATAACCGCCAAATCCGATTGTTCGTCCCGTCCGATCAGGGTTGCCTCATACTCTTCGCCATTGCGCAAAATTACGCGAATGGTAGTAGCGTCAGCCACCACATGGTTATTGGTAACAATATAACCGTTATCGGTAATAATCACCCCTGAGCCAGCACCTTCGGAAACGCTTTGGCCGAAACCAAAGTAATTTACGGTTTGGATGGAAATTTCCACCACAGAATCTACGGTCAAATCACAGGTATCTGCTACAGAAAGCGAATCTTCTTCGCTCAAGCCGGAATTACCGCTGGTTTCCACACTACGATAGAGAATTCCGGTATCGGTTTGATCCAGCAAATTGGCAATTTTTTGTTCCGATTGGCGGTTGGCAATGGTGGCTGCGCCAAAAGCAGCGGCAGCGGCACACAAAGCAAAAAATACCGCCAAAACAACGATGGCGCCCCAACCAAAACGACGACGCTCTTTTTTGCCGCTAATTCCCACATAACGATAGGTTGTTGGCGGTTTCGCCGCTTCATTTGCCGGCGAATCCGTCCCGTAAGGAGAAGCAAATGTGGTTTGCGCCTCATTCTCAGCAGTCTGATGAGAAGACGCTTGTGCATCATTACCGGCGTAGGAATCGGCACTTTCAGCGGCATAGGATGAACCTGCCATAAAATCCGTTTCTTTACCGTTTGCAGTTTCTGTTGTTTTTGAAGAAAAATCGCCGTAGCCAGCATTGGATGACTCCTCTGCCCCCCTGGATGTCTCTGTATTTGCCGGCATAGAGCTGTTACCAGCAGGTTGTACGCCGTCATCGTGATGACGGCTCATTTTATCTTTCCAAAACATCGTATTATATACCTCCCACTTAATGCTGATCTTTTGATAAATCCAATTAAAAATCATATCCAGTTTTTTTAACTTTAATCACTATAAGCGGATTGCGTGAAAATATTTTGAACATCGATTGAAATCATATTGAAAAATATATCGTGTTTTGCTGTTTTTTTATAAACGTTAACAAAAAGAGAGTTTACCATAAATGGGCTTAGTAAATGGACTTAATATATAAAACTACCACATCATTTTCACTATATATTGTAAAATTATTTCCTATATCAAAACAATATATCGCAATATACATTATTTTTTCAGTTTTATTGCGTTATTTGCTAAATAATAGTAAAATAAGAAACAAGCATCAGAATAATGGAGGTTGCCACTATGAAGAAACAATATTCGCTTATCCTGAGTTTGTTGATCGTAGCCGCGCTTGTATTGGCGTTCTCCGCCTCTGCGTTGGCTGTAACTACTCGCACCACTACCCTGGACTGCACAGCCTTTACCAGCGATCAAGAAAACGAAGAAGAAGGCTGGGCCTGGGACGCTTCTACGCGCACTTTAAGCCTATCCAACGTGGACATCCGTGTGGATAACGGCCCCGCCCTGATCCTACCGGCGGATTCCACCATTAAAATTGACTATTACAATGCTGCTAACTACCTTTTGTCCGAAAATGATTCGGCGCTGATCGCCTACGGCGATTTAACCGTTGACGATTACACTGGTGATGATTGCATATATGGTGCCGGCGTGATTATGAAGGTTCAGGGCGACCTGACCTTGCTCGATACCTATCTTTACTTACAATCTTCCACCGACGCCACCTGCGACTTAGGCCTACAGGTAGAGGGATCGCTTACGATGGATGACTATGCCTATCTGGTTATTTACGACAGCCAAA
>CASEQE010000028.1 GCA_949289995.1 uncultured Peptococcaceae bacterium | reverse complement strand
TTTTGAAGCAAGACTGCCGAAATATCTGCGTAACGCACTCCATCCTGAGGCTATAGGGGCATAAATCACTATTTTGTCAGCTGAAATATTGAATTTTCAAGGAGCGAAGCCCATTTCAGGTATGGGAAGTCTTAGTAAATAATATTAAACAAAAGATATGCCCAGCAGTAAAGATGTTTGTCCTTATGATCAATAACAGATAGTTTAAATCAAAGAAAAGATTTTTCTTGTCAATGGCGAACATTTCTGTTGTCCTGTCCTAAATAATATGGAATACCTATATAGTATTTTGCCATTGCGCAAAAGCGATCTGGTAATAAGGAGATATTTTTTGTTATCCTGCTGGGTATGATGGCGCTGGTTTTTTCTTGAATTAGTCATTCCTGTGTACTATGGTGTATGGGAGAGACAATTAAGGGGATGAGATCTGTGTTACAGCAGTTAGCGGCTTCTTTTTATTTTCAGTTTACACTGTATTTCAAATCCCCGGATATTATAAATATGGTTCTATCAAAGGTCGTATATTCATGTATATTCCTGTAATTGAATTTTTGATTACATTATGGTTAATACCTGGGCTGGCCATATCGCAACCATTCCTCAGTAACGATTCCCTAGGGCTTGCTATAGTTTTAACAGTGGCTGTGGCGATCGTATTGTATGCTTTGTCTATCTGTCTTTCTATACGCATTATGAAAAAAAAGAAATGTGAGGTAAATGCTATGGATTTTACAGTGCTGGTGGTGGTATTACTTCTTGGTATAGGTATTCCACTACGTAATAACTGGATCCGAAAATACAAAAATAAGGATGATGATATCAGCAGCCGTCGTTGAAGAATTAACGAGGCGGATTATTGAACTATTGGGTTAAAAGTTGCTATAATCTATAAAAACGCTAGTAAAGATTTGATGAGGATAAACAAATGGTTACAGAAGTAGACCCCAGACAAACAAAGCGTGCTGCGGCGTTTAAATTATGGATGCAAGCTCCCATGCCGATGGTTACTCTATTTTTCACCTTAAATATTACCCATTTGTTGAAAATCTCTGGTAAAAGCAAGTATAAATTAAACATGCTACTATGTTGGTGTATTGGTAAAGCAGCAACGAAAACGCAAGAATTTTATACTTTACCTGTGGACGGCAGACTATATCGCTACGATAATCTTGCGTTAAGCGTCGTAACAAAGACGAAAAATGGTGATATTAATACCTGCGATATACCATTTTCTGAGGATTTGCAACAATTTAATCGGGATTATTTATCGTTAACTAAAAAAGTATATGACACTTGCCAAACCTATGCGCTGAACGAAAACTATATGGTCATAGGAACCTCCGTTCTGGCTGATTATGAAATTGACGGGGTTGTCAATATTTACGCCGGTATTTATAACAATCCCTTTTTGATTTGGGGGAAGTATCGAAAGCATTTCTGCAAAACAGTGTTACCTATATCTTTTCAATTTCATCATACGCAAATGGATGGCATTCCTGCCGCCCAGTTTCTCCAAAATCTGCAGAAGCAAATCGATCGCTTAAAGGTATAGAAGGAAGCTATAAATAACGGGTTTGTATGGTATGATGAAAGAATAAATAATAGATAATAGATAATAGATAATAGATAGCAGGATGTTGAACAAGAAACCGGTCTAATGTGAGATGATACCTCTGCTTTAGATTCATAAGGTCGCTTGACATTTAGAATAATATATGTTAAACTATCTCCAATTGAATAGAGTTAAAAAATACATGGTTGCATTTTTATGCATTAATAGGGAATTAGGTGCAAATCCTAAACAAACCTGTTGCCGTAATGAACGAGCTGTGTTTCATGTTGTAAAACGGTCACTGTAATTGATTTACGGGAAGGCGAAACATTAGCGAAGACTTCTGAGTCGGAATACCTGCCTGTATTTTAACCATCCTGCATCACAGGTCTTGAAGCGATGGTTTATGGAAAATGCATATAACCTGAACTTGTCTTGGTGATTGGTTCAGGTTTTTTTCATGCCGCTTCATTTTACTCAGCTCATGCAGTAAGTGACAAGGAGGATATTTCATGAAAATGAAAAGTGGATTGCTGGGAATGTGGCTGGTATTGATCGTTATATTTGCTTTTACGCCAACGGCCAATGCTATGCATATTATGGAAGGCTTTTTACCGCCGGCTTGGTCGATCGCTTGGGGCGTTATTTGCGTGCCGTTTGTTGTAGCTGCCTTTATTTTTTTGAAGAAAAAATTGACGGAAACGCCTAAAAGCTTTGTTCTGTTAGCGTTGTGCGGCGCTTTTGCTTTTGTGCTTTCTGCGCTAAAAATACCCTCTTTCATGGGAAGTTGTTCCCATCCCACGGGAGTAGCTTTGGGTGCCATTTTATTTGGCCCTTTTGCCATGGCTTTGGTGTCTTTGATCGTGTTGCTGTTCCAAGCTTTGCTTTTGGCTCACGGAGGACTTACCACCCTGGGCGCAAATAATTTTTCGATGGGTATAGCAGGGCCCATCGTCGCTTTTGCCGTTTATAAAGGTCTGCGAAAAGCAAAAGTATCCCTATCGATTAGCGTATTCTGCGCTGCATTTTTAGGAGATTTGGCGACGTATATAGTAGCGGCGTTACAACTTGCTCTTGCTCATCCGGAAGAAGGTAGCGTCATGGCCTCGTTCATCAAGTTTCTATCCATTTTCGCCCTAACTCAGATCCCATTGGCCGTTTGCGAGGGGTTGGTTACGGTAGTCGTATTTGGTATCATTGCCAAATATAGCAAAAAAGAGTTGCAGGCGCTGAAAATTTTATAATTCAACATATATGTTATGATATAGGGGCGAATAAAATATGAAATTATGGCAAAAAAATATAATTTTATTAATAGTCGCGGTAGCCATCTGCCTGCTACCGATCCTTCTTTTAAAAGATGCGGAATTTGCTGGCGCCGATGGAATTGCGGAAACGGCGGTTCTAGAGATGAATGATTCGTATCAACCTTGGTTTACGCCGATTTTTGAACCGCCAAGCGGTGAAATCGAATCTTTACTGTTTTGCGTTCAGGCAGCTATTGGCGCAGGCGTAATTGGTTTTATTTTTGGGAGAATGACACGAAAAAAAGATGAAAACAATTAACGATTATGCATATCATAGCAAAATAAAAAACATACATCCTATTTTAAAGCTAATTCTAGGAATGATACCGATTTTCATGGTGCTACTCCTTAATAGCTTGACCGTGAGCCTGTTTGTATTGGCGGTGATGGGCGGCTTTACAGTGGCAAATTGCAAAATATCTGTAACCAGGTATCTAAAATTATTGCTACTGCCGATTGCTTTTCTTCTGCTTGGTATTTTACCAATTATCTTTAGCTTAGGACAAAGCGGCGATACATTATTTTCTATTGCTATCGGTAATTTAACCATTTATTGTCAATGGCAAAATTTGCTTGACGGTTTATTGCTATTTTTCAAAGCGCTTAGCGCAGTAAGTTGCATGTATTTTATTGCGCTTAATACGACTATGAACGATTTGATTTATGCTTTTAAGAAAATGAAAGCCCCTATGTTGTTTATTTCCTTGATGGAACTAATATATCGATATATTTTTGTATTGCTTGAAGAATATAAAAAAATTTTTGTGGCGCAAAGATCTCGCCTGGGGTATAAAAATTTTAAGACGTCGATTGTTTCTACAGGACGTTTGATAGCGGCGTTGTTTTTAAAAACCTATAATAAATGCGACAGGGTGTATAACGCTTTATTATCTAGAGCTTATGCAGGAGAGATACCGGCGCTAGAACATAAATATGAAAAAAGTCTATCTATGTATATGGCTGCCTATGCGCTACCGCTCTGTATTGCCATGGTTTTTTTGCTTGAAAAGAGGTGGATGCATTGTATGTGATCCGAACGCAGGATTTGTGTTATGCTTATGACGAGAAAAAAGCCTTGGATCATGTGAATTTTGCCGTTCCAAGAGATTCGATAACCGCCGTTTTAGGAGGCAATGGCGCCGGCAAATCCACTTTATTTCTGAATTTAAACGGCGTACTTAAACCGGATGCAGGAAAAGTTTTTTATAACGAGGCGGAAATTAAATATACGACAAAAAATATCCGTTTGCTCAGCAGTAAAATTGGTATTGTTTTTCAGGATCCTAACGATCAAATTTTTTCGGATACGGTGCGAAACGATATAGCTTTTGGCGCGTTGAACTTAGGCGTTGCCAAAGAAGAAGCATTGATACGGGTGGAAGAGATTGCCCATAAGATTGGTATATACGATTTATTGGATCAGCCTGTGCATGCATTAAGTTTTGGGCAAAAAAAAAGGGTGGCAATTGCCGGCGTTTTAATTATGCAACCGGATGTAATCGTATTGGACGAGCCTACGGCAGGACTTGATCCAGCCGGCATCAGAGAGATATTTCATTTGATAACGGAAATAAAAAAAGAAACTCATATTTCCGTTATTATTTCTACACATGAAATTGATATTGTGCCATTGTTTTGCGACTATTGTTATATTTTAGATAAAGGCAAAGTTGCTTTTAGCGGAACTGTGGAAGATCTGCTGCGTAATTCGGAAATGTTGCGGAAGTACAATTTGCGTACGCCGCGCATTATGCACCTCATGGAAATATTGAGCAAAGAAGATCATTTCGACGTAGACGTTACGGCGGCTACTATATCTAAGGCTAGAAAATCGATTAAAGAATTGCTGGATAATGAATGATAGATATGATAACACAAATCTAGCGAGCAAATAGGGGAGATGTTTTGATGAAAGGCGTTTTTTATGCGGTGGGCGTAGGGCCAGGAGATCCCGATCTGTTAACTTTAAAGGCGATCAAGACGATAGACGCGTGCGATATGATTGTGGCGCCGGATAGCGGCGGCAAAGAGAATATTGCTTTAAAAATTGCTTCCGCATATGTAAAAGACAAAAAAATTGTGGAAGTTAAAATGCCGATGATCAAAAATGAAGCCACATTAAAGCAATATCATGAACAAGCGGCCGAGGATATTTGCCGGCAATTGGACGATGGTAAGAGCGTGGCTTTTCTTACCTTAGGCGATCCAACCATTTACAGTACGGTTATGTATGTGCATACAAGAATTCAACAAAAGGGGTATGCGACGGAAGTGGTACCAGGCATACCATCGTTTTGCGCCGCTGCCGCCGCTTTGGGGCAGTCTTTGTGCCTTCGTGATGAAATGCTACACATTATTCCCGCTACTTTTGGCGATATGGATCAAGTTATAGATTTGCCCGGGGTAAAAGTATTAATGAAATCCGGAAAAACTTTGGCTGCGGTGAAAGATAAATTACAACACAGAAGCGTTATGGCTGTGGAGTATGCTACGATGGAAAACCAAAAAATATACGAAAACGTTGAAGCATTGGATGAAAATATGAGTTATTTTTCCGTAATTATCGTTCGAGATTGAACGTTATACGTTGCCGGGAAGCTTTTGTCCGTGGTTTTGCCTTAGATGGTTATGCAGGAGGAAGGGTAAATTTTGAATATATTGATGTCCTCAATCAATTATAATATTGCCAAATTAGAAGATAGAGAAAAGTTTTCTTTTACCAATGCCGCCATGGCGGAAATTTATGAAAAGATTTCTGCATATGAAGATATTTTAGGTTGCGTTATTATATCGACTTGCAACCGCACGGAAATATATTTGTCGGTTGCGGATAGCGTTTGTTTGAATCCTTTCGCCATATTATGCGATTGCATCGCTTTAGATGTAGAAGATTATAAAAAAATGTATATTTCTAAAAACAATTATCAAGCTGCTTTGCACATATGCGAAGTGGCATGCGGTCTAAAATCGCAAATCTGGGGGGAAGATCAGATTATTTCTCAGGTGAAGAATGCGCTTTCATTGGCTAGAGAATGTAACGCTACCGATAGCATTTTAGAAGTTTTGTTCCGTAATGCGATTAGCGCCGCCAAAAAAGTAAAGACTTTGGTTGAATTTAAAAATTATGAAGATAATGCTTCCAAACGGGCTGCGAATATTGTAAAAAGCTCTTTTCCTCAAGGTAACGCTTTGGTGATAGGCAATGGCGCCGCCGGCAGAAGCATTTGTGAATTTTTGCTGGCGCAAGGTATTGCCGTTACGATGACCAAAAGAAAATATAAACATAGCAATAATGTTATTCCTGCAGGAGCGGATAGCATAGATTATGCAGAGAGATATGAATATCTTTCCCATGTGGATGCCGTGATTAGCGCTACGTTAAGTCCACATCATACTATCAAATATGATGAAATTATTAATTTAGACAAGCTTCCGAAACTTTTTATTGATATGGCTGTACCGAGAGATATAGATCCAAGAATCGAACAGCTGGCAGGGGTAGCTTATTATAACATTGACGATATTAGCCGTGATGAAATCAATACTATGCATGAAATTCAAATGGTGCAAATTAACAAGATATTAAAAAAATATATAGACGATTTTTATAACTGGTATAGTTATAAAATGAATCGTATGGGCGTGAGTTAATGTCAATCCATTGCTTTTATTGATTTGTATATTGGCATATTTTGGCAAATCAAACGAAAGGGATGGGAGGAAGCGTTTTGGAAAAAAGAGAATTCTTTCCTCTATTTATAAGAACAAGGGGCAAACATGTCGTGGTTTTTGGCGGAGGGGCGATTGCCGCACGAAGAATCAATACGTTGCGGCGATTCCATTTTCAGATTACTGTAGTCGCTCCCCGCATACGACAAGAATTGCTTGTTGATAATGAAGATATAACGATCATTACGGATACTTATCATTGCAAATATTTATCTGAAGCAGATTTGGTTTTGGCATGCACGGATGATAAAGAAGTAAACCGCCAAATCCATATTGATGCACAACAAAAAAATATATTGGTAAATGTGTGTGATCGCAAAGAAGATTGCGATTTTTACTTTCCAGGCATTGTGTTTGCTGAAGAAGCTACTTTGGGCATTGTTGGCAATGGAAAGAATCACCATGGAATCAAAATCATGATTGATAAGATAAGAAATATGTTTGAAGGTGATAGATGTGGAAATTAGAATCGGTAGCCGGGAAAGCAAACTGGCGGTAATACAATCAGAAATCTTTATGGCGGAAATGCAAAGGCATAACGCGGATTTGCAATTTCAGCTGATTACCATGAAAACGACCGGCGATAAAATCTTGGATCGTACTTTGGATCAAGTAGGCGGCAAAGGGCTTTTTTTAAAAGAATTGGAAAAAGCATTATTGGAAAATAAAGTGGATTTAACGGTACATAGTTTAAAGGATATGCCTATGGAAATCAGCGCCGACATACCCATCTTAGCCGTTTCCAAGCGAGAAGATCCACGAGACGTATTGGTTCTGCCCCAAGGGGCAACGGAAATAGATTTTGATAAACCTTTCGGGTGCGCTAGTTTACGAAGAAAGCTGCAGATTCAACAATTGTATCCAGGGGCTACGGTTAAACCTGTACGCGGCAATGTGTTGACCAGATTGGCAAAATTGGATGCCGGCGAATATGGCGCTTTGGTTTTGGCTTATGCGGGCATAAAAAGATTGGGATTAGAATCTCGTATCCATTACATTTTTGATGTAAATGAAATTTTGCCATCAGCTTGTCAAGGAGTTTTGGCGGTACAAGGAAGAAAAGACTTTGATCGAACGATTTTTACAGCTTTTCATGATGAAGAAACTTGGATCACCTCGATTGCTGAACGCAGTTTTGTGCGAACCTTAGACGGCGGTTGTTCTTCACCTGTTGCCGCTTTTGCGCAAATAGATGGCAATCAAATATCGATAGCAGGTTTTTTTGTTGACAATGATGGAAACTGTTTTAAGGACAAAATTACAGGCCCAAAAGAAAATGGGGAAGCGTTAGGCCGGGAATTGGCGAATATTATGAAACACAGAGGGTAATCGCTATGAGCAGAGGAAAAGTATTTTTGGTTGGGGCTGGCCCTGGGGATGAAGACTTATTAACCGTAAAGGCGGTTCGAGTAATCGAAAATGCGGACGTTGTGGTATACGATCGATTGGTCAGCCAATCGATTATGGATTTGATTCCTAACCATGTCAAAAAAATCGACGTCGGCAAAAATGCAGGCAACCACCCAGTACCGCAACATAAAATAAATGAAATTCTCAAAAATGAAGCGCAAAAAGGGAATTTGACGGTACGTTTGAAAAGCGGCGATCCTTTTGTTTTTGGCCGCGGCGGTGAAGAGTTGGAATATTTAAGCGAAAACGATATTGAATTTGAAGCGATTCCCGGTATTACTTCACCAGTGGCCGTACCAGCTTACGCAGGCATTCCCGTTACACATCGGGATTTTTGTTCCTCCTTACATATTATCACCGGTCATGCCAAAGCAGGATCGGCTTTAAATATTGATTTTGATTCGCTGGTGAGATTAAACGGCACGCTGATTTTTATGATGTCCGTTTCTACGATTGCGGATATTGCGCAAGGCCTGATGCAAGCGGGTATGGATAGAAATATGCCGTGCGCTGTGATTGAGAATGGAACGAGAACCAATCAACGCAAATTCGTATCTACCCTTGAGCATATTGGAGAGACGGTGCGTTGCAATCAAGTAAAATCTCCGGCGGTGATCATGGTAGGCAAGGTATGTCAATTATCTTTTGATTGGTTTAGCGATAAACCGCTAAAGAATAAGCATATTATTCTTACTCTTCCGCAGCGTAAACAGTCTATTTTGGCGCAAATGCTTCATGATATGGGAGCGGATGTCCTGAAATATCCCTGTATTGAAACCAAAGCATTGCCTGATTTTGATCCTAATCCAGGAGATTATTCTACGCTTGTGTTTACTAGTGCTGCCGGGGTAGAAAGTTATTTTGACAAGCTCTTGGCGCAACATATGGATGCAAGAATTCTTGCTGGGAAAAAAATTGCTTGTATAGGCGAGAAGACTGCAGCCAAATTAAAAGATTACGGTGTTCTTTGTGATTTTATCCCTTCCGTTTATGATGCCGAAACATTGGCTAATGAAATGATAAGCAAAAGATTTATTTCTTCTAATGACAAAGTTTTGCTTTTGCGTGCAGAGTGGGCTTCGCCAAGTTTAGCGGAAATTTTGCGGCAAAATCATATTGATTTTTGCGAACGGCCTATCTATAGTACTCATTTTATTCACCATGAGCCGTTGGATTTAAGTGCCTACGACTATATTACTTTTACCAGCGGCAGCTGCGTGGAAGGTTTTTTGAACTGTAATCCCGATATAGATTGCAGCAACATCAAAGCTGTTTGCATTGGTCAATCCACGGCTAGCAAAGCGCAGGCGGCTGGATTTCCCGTATTAATAGCAGACAAGGCCACGATAGAAAGTATGTGCGATAAGCTTAGGAGTGATGCGACATGTTAATCAGACCGCGAAGATTGAGAGAAAACCCGGCAATCCGCAAAATGACGAGAGAAACGCGGGTATCAAAAGAGAGTTTAATTCTACCGTTATTTTTGGAAGAAGGCTTGCATATCAAAAATCCGATTTCATCTTTGGATGGTCATTTTCGTTATAGCCCCGACCGGGTAGGCGAGGCGATCGAAAATGCTTTGCAACATGGCGTGGACAAAGTGCTTTTATTTGGTATTCCTGCCCACAAAGATGAAAAGGGTAGCTCCGCTTATGACAATGACGGTATCGTCCAACAGGGGATACGCAAAATTAAACGGGATTATCCGGAAGTTTGCGTAATTACCGACGTTTGTATGTGCGAATATACCTCTCATGGCCATTGTGGCATTTTAACAGGCGACAAGGTGGATAATGATGAAACGCTGGAGTATCTGGCTGCCATCGCCTTATCCCATGTGGAAGCTGGCGCCGATATGGTGGCGCCATCGGATATGATGGACGGTAGAGTTTTGGCTATTCGCGATACGCTGGATAAAAAAGGCTATTCTCACATACCGATTATGTCCTATGCAGTAAAATATGCTTCCTATTTTTATGGTCCTTTTCGCGATGCTGCCGGTTCAGCCCCCGGTTTTGGCGATCGACGGGGATACCAAATGGATTGGCATAATGCTAAGGAAGCGATTAAAGAGGCGATGCTGGACGTAACGCAAGGGGCGGACATCCTAATGGTTAAACCGGCGCTTTGCTATCTGGATATCGTTAAAGCGGTAGCGGAAAAGTCCACGCTGCCTTTGGCCGCCTATAGCGTTAGCGGTGAATACGCGATGATAAAAGCGGCTGCGAAAATGGGTCTGATCGACGAATATGGCGTTATGTGCGAAAGCGCTATTTCCATATATCGAGCCGGAGCCGATATACTGATCACGTATTATGCGAATGAAATTGCTGATGCTATAGAAAAGGGAGATATTGGATGATGAGCTTATCGGAAACGTTGTTTGCAAGAGCGAAAAAAGTCATGCCGGGAGGGGTAAATAGCCCGGTGCGCGCTTTTCAATCGGTAGGCGGTACCCCCCGTTTTATTCGAGCGGCGAAGGGAAGTAAAATTTATGACGCCGACGGAATTGAGTATTTGGATTATATCGGTTCGTGGGGACCAATGATTTTGGGCCACGGTAACAGGGAAGTGGAAGCTGCCGTTATGCAGGCGGTAGGGAATGGTTTAAGTTTTGGCGCTTGTACGGAACAAGAAGTGCAGTTGGCCGAACTGGTTTGTCAGCATATTCCCCATATTGAAATGATACGGATGGTAAGTAGCGGTACGGAAGCCGTTATGAGCGCATTACGTTTGGCCAGAGGGTACACCCATCGGGATAAAGTAATCAAATTTGCCGGTTGTTATCATGGCCATAGTGACAGTATGCTGATTAAAGCTGGTTCTGGAGCTTTAACCTTTGGCTCTCCCGACAGCGCCGGCGTAACCAAAGGCGCCGTCGCAGATACTTTATCGGCTAAATATAATGATTTAGATAGCGTCGAGGCTTTATTTGCCCATAATAAGGACAAGATTGCCTGCGTAATCGTTGAACCTGTGGCTGCCAATATGGGCGTTGCCGTACCCAAAGAAGGGTTTTTATCAGGACTGCGAGAGCTATGCGATGCCAATGGCAGCTTATTGATATTTGATGAAGTGATTACAGGTTTTCGTTTATGTTTTGGCGGCGCCAGCCAATTTTTTAGCGTGACGCCAGATTTGGTAACTTATGGTAAAATTATCGGCGGCGGTATGCCTGTAGGCGCTTATGGCGGTAAAAGAGAAATTATGGAGCATGTTTCTCCGTTAGGCCCCGTATATCAAGCTGGTACGCTTTCGGGGAATCCTATTGCTATGGCGGCTGGAATCGCTACCCTACGGTATCTTTTGAATCATCCTGAAGTTTATGATAAAATCAATTCTTTAGCGCAATATATGGTGGACGAAATTCGTAAACTTACTACCTATACGGTAAATCATATCGGTTCCTTATTTAGTCTATTTTTTACCAAAGAAGCGGTATACGATTATGACGGCGCACTAAAATCGGATACGGCAAAATACGCCGTATATTTCAATCGCATGTTGCAACACAACATTTATATGCCGCCGGCTCAGTTTGAAGCCGTTTTTATTGGCAATGCGCATACTCGAGACGATGTAGATTATACGATTCAAACCATAGGCAACATATTAAAGGAGGATATGCAATGAAAGGCGTCTTGATCGTAGCCCATGGTAGCCGTGTGGATAGCACCATACATACTATTAACGAAGTAGTGAATATGGTAAGAACAGAAATCCGTGATCAACCGTTAGAAATCGCCTATATGGAGTTTTGTCAACCAAATATTGCTCAGGGAATCGAGGCTCTGGCTAAACAAGGTGTGGATCATATTAAAGTCGTTCCATATTTTTTATTTGACGGTATTCATATTCGCGAAGACATTCCTAACGAGATTCATGAAATCCTTAAAGGCTATCCGCATATAACGCTGGAGATAGGCAAAACATTGGGGGTTGATCATCGATTAGCGGAAATTTTAATCGATCGGATTAATCATTAATTGAATATTTTTGCAGGTTTTTAATAGTATTAAGTTATTATAATTATGCAAATAACGTGTAGCTTGTATGCGTAATTCCGCTTGCGTGTGGCTATGCGTTTTTTGATTTTTAGTGTGGAGAATAACTACCGACCAATGGTTGCTTACTAAGGCGCAGGGATATTGCCAGTCGTGAAGAAAAGGGAGAATCCCAGACAGACAGACGTCATTGCATATGATTTGGTAAAATGTTATAATATGTTGCGATAGCTAGGGAACATAGATTGAAACTAAATAAAAAGCGATAAAGTGGACAATATGTACAAATTCTTTTGCCATATCCACATATATAGTCGCTAATTACACCGTCAGCTGTTCTAGGAGTACGCAGAATGTTTAATGGCGCACGTTATTTGTCCTAGCCATCGGTTGATTCGGATATATAAATTTGGAGGTATTATGCGGGTTTATTTAGTGGATTTTGAAAATGTACATTACGAAGGCCTAAGCGGCGTTCTGAGCTTGACGCAAGACGATCAAGTATATATTTTTTATAGCAACAATGGTAAACGGTTAACATTTGAATTGCATCAACAAATTATGCAATCGCCAGCACGCTTCGCCTATTTTGAAGCGGCGGTAGGCGGGAAAAACGCTTTGGATCACCAATTATCTAGTTATCTCGGCTTTCTTCTTGGCAGCGGCAACAGCGGCGATTATTATATCGTTAGCAAGGACCAGGGATACCGGCATTTAATTCGCTTTTGGCAGGAACAAAAAGAAGACTTATCTATACGCTTAATTGAAAATTTGCAAGTAAAAGAGGACAAGGTAAACATAGATGAGCCAACAATGGCAGAAGTAAATACAATAAAGAACGAAAAACAAACGACTGTTCGAGAAGTTGCAGCGATCGTATCCACAGAATTATCAATGGAGCAGGATAATCATTTTGAATTGGCACAAACGGAAGTCAGCATCGATCCCGCATCAGCAGCGGACGGGACTAACAAAGAGACGCATACCTCTTTGACTACGGCTAAAACCAGCCGCAGAAACGCCCATTGGAACAAAAACTATCGGCGTGGCAATCATAAAACCAACACGGAAAAAACCGAACCGCCGTGCGAAAAAGAAATGGAAATAATGGACGCGTTATTGCATAAAAACGAAGCCAAAGGTCAGTGTGAGGATAAGCAAGAAACGGCGACTCCCAAACAAGGTAAGCGGCAAGGCAAGGGGAGAAAAAGCCAAGAAGAGAATTCCAGGACGGCGGCGGGCAGTGGCAAGGATATGCTCAATACAAACCGTTCCGTTAAACCAAAGAAACTAATGGTTGCCGCAGAGGGATCTGAAAAAAAGCAACGGCCAGTGGTAACGGAAACGGCTATTTTGGAAGTTTTACCCGAGGCGGCAGGCAGTCAATGGTTGCCAAAAGTCGTTAAATATGCCAATAATGCCGCCAATAAAGCCGATTTATATAATAAAATTCGCAGTCTATTGGGGCAAAAAGAAGGAAGCCAGGTGTATAAAGCCCTACGTAAATTTGTTTAATAAGGATTGACAAGTAGAATCATATAATATTATGATTAGTTTACAACATATACTGGAATTAGTGGAGGGAATTATTTTGCGACAGGTAACGGATGTTTTAAACTATTGCCGGGAAAACGGCATCAAAATGATCGACTTTAAAATGATTGATATTAACGGCCGTTGGCGCCATATTACCATCCCCTATCAAAGACTGAACGATGATACGTTGGTTTATGGCATTGGTTTTGACGGTTCGAATTATGGTTTTGCCCCTATCGAAAAAAGCGATATGGTGTTTATCCCCAATTTAGAAACCGCTACAATAGATCCTTTTTTGGCAACGCCTACGCTAACCATGACCGGCGACGTACGTATTATTGACCAACCTAATAACCGGCCTTTTGACCAATATCCTCGTAATGTGGCTTTACGCGCTATTCAATATATGCAAGAGCAGGGCGTGGCTGATCGGATGATTATTGGGCCGGAATTTGAATTTCATCTTTTCGACCGTGTGAATTATGAAACTTTGCCCAATAAAGTGGCGTATGAAGTGGATACCGCTCAGGCTTTTTGGAATACCGGCAATGTAGAGCTGGCGAATAAAGGTTATCAGGTGCCGCTTAAAAGCGGTTATCATGTAGCTGCGCCGCAAGATATCACTTTTGACTTACGTAGTCAGATTTGCCTTTTGTTAGAGCAATGGGGGGTAAAAGTTAAATATCATCATCATGAAGTGGGCGGCCCTGGGCAAGTTGAAATTGAAACGGAATTAGGCGATATGCTAGATATGGCCGATCAAACCATGATCATCAAATATGTGGTGAAAAACGCTGCAGTGGCCAATGGTAAAACGGCTACCTTTATGCCCAAACCGATTTTTGGCGAAGCAGGAAACGGTATGCATGTGCATATGTTATTGTTAAAAGACGGTAAACCGCTATTTTATGATCCCAACGGTTATTCCGGTTTAAGCGAAACGGCGCATTGGTTTATGGGCGGTTTGTTGAAACATGCTCGCTCTTTGTGCGCGATTACCAATCCCTCAACAAATTCGTTTAAACGTTTGGTTCCCGGCTATGAAGCGCCTGTAACCATTGGTTATGCCACTTCTAATCGGAGCGCGGTGATTCGTATTCCCGCTTATGCTAAATCTCCTGAAACCAAACGTTTTGAATTGCGCAATCCAGATGCTACATGTAATCCCTATTATGCATATTCCGCCATTTTGATGGCCGGTTTAGACGGTATAAAAAACCGTATCGATCCTCATGCGAATGGTTGGGGACCTTATGACATGAATTTATATACCTTGCCGGCAGAAGAACAAGCCCGCTTAACTTCTTTGCCCAAAACTTTGGACGAGGCTTTGGATGCGCTTATGGAGGATCATGATTATCTTTTAGCCGGCGGCGTTTTCCCCCAAGCTTTACTGGATATATTGCTGAAAAATAAACGTGCGGAAGCTGCAGCCATTAATACTATTCCTCATCCGGCTGAATTTTCTCATTACTATGATCTATAATCGCGATTGAGGAATTGGATGGTTATACGTTATCAAACGAGGATTTGGTTAAGCTGAGAACGGCTGCTAGTTGCCACAGTGTAACCCAATCCCCGTTTTATACGTATGCCAATCATTGCGGGGTATAAAACCATTACAACGCTGCTTGGCTACGCTAAAGCATAAGGTGAAAACAATGGGAAATATACATTGGCGAAATAATATACTGCTATTGATTGCAAGTCTGATTTGGGGAGCGGCATTGGTGGCGCAAAGCGTTAGCACTCAATATATTGGTCCCTTTACTTATGTGACGATTCGTAGCGTACTGGGCGGTGCGTTTCTTTTGCTTTGCATCTTTTTGCTCCATAAACGGAAAAAAGGATCGGTTGCCGCCATTTGGCAAAACGCCGCCTCTCGCCGCCGCCTGCTGATTGCCGGTTCATTATGCGGCGTTGTGTTATGCGTTTCCACGTTATTTCAGCAATTTGGTATATCCTATACTAGCGTAGGCAAAACCGGTTTTATTACCGCGCTCTATATTGTATTCGTACCGTTAGCTTCTTTGTTTTTGGGAAAAAAACCAGGAAAATTTTTATTTTTAGGCGTAGTGATTGCCGTAATAGGCATATATTTTTTGTGTATAGATGAATCGATAACCATTAACAAAGGGGACGTTTTGGTTTTTATTTGCGCGCTTTGCTACACAGGACATATTATGCTAATCGATTATTTTTCACCGCAGATAGACTGTATACAGATGTCCTGTTTGCAGCTGTTTGTTTGCGCTGCATTAAGTTGTATACCGATGTTTATATGGGAACAACCGGAGTTAAGCAGGATTTTGGACGCCGCCTGGCCGTTGCTGTACTCCGGCGTTATGTCCTGCGGTATTGCCTATACCTTACAAATTTTGGGCCAAAAAAATAACGATCCCACAATATCTTCTTTATTGCTGAGTTTGGAAGCGGTTTTTGCGGCGATAGCCGGTTGGTTGCTATTGCAGCAAACGATGAACAGCCAAGAAATATTGGGCTGCGTTTTGATGTTTACAGCGATTATCCTGGCGCAAATTCCTGCTGGAAAAAGCTGGGTGCAATTGGAAAAACGACTCTAAACCATCCATGACGGTTATTACATATGAGTATATACGAAGGGGACATGGTTTTATATCTTTGGGGCCACGGTTTGGCTTCGTGTAACCGTGGCATAGTATAAATGGTATGACTGCTTTTTCGCAAGCTCAAGATAACGAGGGACGATCGTTATTTGAGCAACGCTTCATAATTGCGGTGGCGATAGCTTGTAGCGGTAAGCGATGCGATTCATACCAGCTCATAATATTGTCGCACAATTATAACTTTTTTTCATGGCGATAAAAGTTTTGACAAATGATAAATGTTTTGCTATAGTAATGTCCATAGTAGTGTGCCGGAAGGCACGGTAAAACGGTAAGGATAGATTCGTATTTTGGATTTGGGAGTAGTATGGAAGGAGGGGCTTTATGTATAGTCTTTTTTGTGATGGGCCAAACCAGGCGGATAAGGGATACCTTGTCGTTAGCGCCGGCGGTCTATTTTTTTATTGCCTGCCAGAGGAAAATCAACCGGTTTATACGTTTGGCGTGTATTGATGCACGAATTTGATTTTTTGGGAGGTAATAAAGTTGACTATCAGAATTCTCTTGGTGGTATTGTTTTTTTGCGTAATGTTAATCGTCGGTTTATATGCACGCAAACATACGCTTAGCGTCACTGGTTTCGTTTTGGGCGGCCGTAACGTCGGTCCTTGGTTAACCGCTTTTGCTTACGGGACTTCCTATTTTTCCGCCGTCGTGTTTGTGGGTTATGCCGGACAATTTGGCTGGAAATATGGTTTGGCTTCCACTTGGATTGGTATTGGTAACGCTTTAATTGGTAGCCTATTGGCTTGGGTGATTTTAGGCCGACGTACCAGGATTATGACCCATCATTTATCGGCAGCCACTATGCCGGATTTTTTTGGCAAAAGGTATCAAAGCCAAGCCTTAAAAATTGTTGCATCGGCGATCATTTTTATTTTTATGATTCCCTATACGGCTTCCGTATACAACGGTTTATCTCGTCTTTTCGGTATGGCTTTTGATATTCCTTATGCCGTGTGCGTAATTGCAATGGCGGTTTTAACCGGCGCCTATGTGATTTTAGGCGGTTACATGGCAACGGCGATCAATGATTTTATTCAAGGTATCATTATGCTATTTGGTATCGTCGCCGTCATTACCGCCGTATTAAATGGT
Organism: uncultured Peptococcaceae bacterium; assembly: GCA_949289995.1. Classification (GTDB taxonomy): domain Bacteria; phylum Bacillota; class Dehalobacteriia; order UBA4068; family UBA4068; genus JAILCQ01. Next base: position 23,668 of record CASEQE010000028.1, on the reverse strand, counting down.
CAAGGCGGATTTTTTGCCGCTGTGAATCAACTTTCGCAGTTTCCCAGCGAATCGACGCCTACCCTGGGCCAAGCCGGCGCTTATACGTCGTTTTTTGGTCCCGATCCGGTTAATCTGTTAGGCGTGATTATTTTGACCTCTTTAGGCACCTGGGGGTTGCCGCAAATGGTGCATAAGTTTTACACGATTAAGAGCGAAAAAACGATCAATACGGGGACGATTATTTCCACGGTGTTTGCTTTAATCGTGGCTGGCGGCAGCTACTATTTGGGTGGATTTGGCCGCTTATTTGACAGCCCGGCCGTTCGTGAAGGAGAAACGGTGATCTATGATAGCATTATTCCCTATATGCTTTCCAGTTTGCCCGATCTTCTTCTCGGTATCGTGGTGATTTTGGTGTTATCGGCATCCATGTCGACCTTATCGTCTTTGGTTCTAACTTCTAGCTCTACGTTAACCTTAGATTTCCTAAAAGGTACCTGCATGAAGAATATGAGTGAAAAGCGTCAATTGCTGATTATGCGCTTATTAATCGTTTTCTTTATTGCTATATCCGTAGCATTGGCTTTGGATCCGCCTACATTTATCGCGCAATTGATGGGTATCTCTTGGGGGGCTATGGCCGGTTCGTTTTTGGCGCCGTTCCTGTATGGTCTATATTGGCGCCGCGTCAGCAAAGCTGCCGTATGGGCCAGTTTTATTGCCGGCGTCGCATTAACTGTCAGCAATATTTTCTTACAATTTATCGAGTCGCCGATTAATGCCGGCGCTTTGGCCATGGTTATCGGCTTGGTTGTGGTTCCATTGGTGAGTTTGATTACCAAACCCATAGATAAAACCTATACGGAAAGCCTCTTTGCCAGTTACGAGGAAGTGGTTTTGGTGCCACAAAAGAGTTCGCTTACATTTAAAAATAAAAAATGGAAAGATTTTGCCGGCGAGTCGGCAAAAAAGAATATTTACTCTTGACAAAGGGTAAAAATCCTGATATATTTTTATCCATACACGATCAATTGCATATTATATAAACGCTATGATAGGGAAAAAAGGTTATGTGTTGTGGTACAGAGAACTGCCGGTTGGTGCGAGGCAGCCCCAAACATAATTTACGCTCGCCCTGGAGCGGCCAAGCAGAAAATTTATAGTAAGCTTGGACGGGGTTCCTCCCGTTATCAATGGAAGGCATTAATGGATGCTTTAAGAGGGTATGTGCACATACCAACAAGAGTGGTACCGCGGAAGCAACGCTTTCGTCTCTTGATCTAGGAGACGAAAGCGTTTTTATATTGCGTATTCAGAAAACAGATTATTGCAGAGAAGCAGGAGGATTTTTGTATGAAATTGGCTTTTTCTACGCTTGGTTGTCCGGATTTTGATTGGTCGGACATGTATTCTATGGCGAAAGATTTTGGTTTTTCTGGTATTGAGCTTAGAGGTTTAGGCGATAGCGTTTTTTCCGTACATGCTAAGCCTTTCCAAGATAAATACTTACCGCAAACCATTGCGACGTTGAAAAAATTACATTTGGAAATCCCTTGCCTTTCTTCCGGTTGTTGTCTGAACAAAAAAGAGAAGATGCCGGAAACGATTGTGGAGATTAAGGAATATATTGATTTGGCAGCTAAATTAGGCACGCCATATATTCGGCTGCTTTGCGAGGCGAAAGCCGCGCCTATGGAAGAAGTAGACGATCAAGTGGTTTTGGATTATTTGCGGCAAGTGATCCCTTATGCGGAGGAGCATAATGTAATTCTCTTGGTAGAAACCAACGGCGCCTATTGCGATACCGCCAGATTGGCGCAAGTGTTAACGCAAGCCAGCAGCGACGCAGTAGCTGCTTTATGGGATGTGCATCATCCGGTACGCTTCCACCAAGAAACACCAGATCAAACGTTAAACAATTTAGGCGCATTTATTAAGTATATCCACATCAAAGATTCAGTTATGGAAAACGGAAGCGTAAAATATAAAATGATGGGGGAGGGCGATATCCCGATTTCCGAAATTATGATGGCTTTGCGCTCAATTAATTATGACGGTTATATTACGTTTGAGTGGCTAAAAAGCTATGCGCCGGATTTGAGCGATGCGGGTATCGTATTCCCGCATTATGCCAACTATATGAGTCAATATATTTCCGTAGGGACCAAAAGTTCCAAATTATATTATAGCCAGGCAGGCACCGGACAATATGTATGGCCAAAAGAACATTTGATCGATTTAACGTTTCCGCAAGTTTTAGACAGAATGGTTGATGAATTTCCCAATCAATATGCTTTCCGCTACACGACCTTAGACTATACCCGCACATATGCGGAATTTCGGGATGACGTGGATACGTTTGCCCGCAGTTTGATCGCTATGGGCGTCAGACCCGGCTCTCATGTGGCTATTTGGGCAACCAATGTACCGGCTTGGTTTATTACGTTTTGGGCTACAACGAAAATTGGCGCGGTTTTGGTAACGGTGAACACAGCGTATAAAATTCATGAGGCGGAATATTTGCTACGGCAATCGGATACCCATACTTTGGTGATGATCGATGGATACAAAGATTCCGATTATGTTTCCATTATCAAAGAATTGTGTCCAGAATTAGCAGATGCCCAACCTGGTAAACCGCTGCATATCAAAAGATTACCGTTTTTACGTAATATCATTACCGTCGATTCCAAACAACCAGGCTGTTACACTTGGGACGAGGCCATTGCTTTAGCGGAAAAAGTACCGGTAGAGGACGTATATCGCCGGGCGGCGGTTATCGATAATCGAGACGTTTGCAATATGCAATACACTTCCGGCACAACCGGTTTCCCAAAAGGCGTAATGCTTACCCATTATAACGTGGTGAATAATGGTAAAGCCATTGGCGATTGTATGGATTTGTCCACAGCCGATAAGCTGATGATACAAGTCCCGATGTTCCATTGTTTCGGTATGGTTTTGGCGATGACGGCGGCGATGACCCATGGCACGACCATGTGTCCTATCCCAGCATTCTCGCCCGCTATTAGCTTGCAATGCATTAATCAGGAACAAATTACCGCTTTTCATGGCGTGCCGACCATGTTTATCGCCATGCTAAACCATGAATTATTCCCCAGTACAGATTTTAGTCATATGAGAACCGGTATTATGGCAGGTAGTCCTTGCCCCATCAAAGTAATGAAAGACGTTATAGAAAAAATGAATATGAAAGAAATTTGCATTACTTACGGGCAAACCGAAGCTTCTCCCGCTTGTTCCATGAGCAAAACTACCGATTCTATCGATGTACGGGTGAATACGGTTGGTAGCGATATTTTTGGCGTTACTTGCAAAATCGTCGATCCGGAAACCGGTGAAGATTTGCCGCCAAACGTCGATGGGGAATTTGTAGCCAAAGGTTATAATATCATGAAAGGATATTATAAAATGCCTGCGGCAACTGCCGCCGCAATCGATGAGGACGGTTGGCTGCATACGGGTGATTTGGCGCGCAAGGATGAAAATGGCAACTATAAAATTACCGGGCGGATCAAAGATATGATTATTCGCGGCGGTGAAAATATTTACCCCAAAGAAATTGAAGATTTTATCTATACCCATCCTAAAGTATCGGATGTACAAGTAATCGGCGTACCGGATAAACAATATGGGGAAGAAATTATGGCTTGCATTATTCTAAAAGATGGGGAAAGTGCGAGCGAAGATGAGATCAAAGATTATGTGCGTAGCCATATGGCGAAACATAAAACCCCGCGTTATGTTGCATTTGTGGATTCTTTCCCCATGAATGCGGCAGGTAAAATTCTTAAGTATAAAATGAGAGAGCAGGCGGTAACGATGTTGAACCTTCATGAGGCCGATAGTATTGAAACCGCATAATTTTTTACCGTTCCACCAGCCTTGAGAAGCGACCACATGTCACGGCAATCGTAAAAAATTACCTTTCCTGGAGTATAGATGATTTATGCGGCCATTATGATTATAAACAAAGGCGACCATTTCCTGGATATGGCCGCCTTTGTTTATTTTTGCCAGAGGAAAACAAAGAAAAAACGGATGTTTGTAATACGACGTTAGAGTATGTTAAAATTTTTTGACGGGCAATTTGTATATTGACATTAGACTGGGCATATTTTATAATAAACTGGATTTATTTTTAGAAAGGAAAAACAGATCTTACATGGACGATAGTGCTTGTAGCGAAGCCGCCCGAAGTAGAATGCCTTTAGTTTTTAATTTAAGAATTATCCTAGCATAACCTGTGCTCTTTTGAGTAGCAGGCTATGCTTTTTTATATTTTTTGCTGGTTATCGTATAACGACGATCAGAATATAATATTCATTTTAGAAAGGAGTGGTATATCCACAATGGATAATCACAAACCAAAGCCTTGGCATGCACAGACCATATCAGAGGTCTATGCCAACTTGCACACCTCTGAAGAAGGATTAAGCGATGCCGAGGCGAGTGAAAGACTAAAACAAAATGGAAGAAATGAACTGCGCGCAAAACCGCCGAAAACCATGTTGGCTATGCTGAAAGAGCAGATTATCGACCCCATGGTATTAATTTTGCTTGGCGCCGCTTTGTTTTCAGCCTTTTTACAAGAATGGACGGAGGCTGTTGTCATCGCCATGATCGTCGTACTCAATGCGGTGATTGGTATTGTCCAAGAAAAAAAGGCGCAATCTTCGCTGGAGGCGCTGCGTAGTATGAGCGCACCTACCGCCCGGGTATTACGCCAGGGAGAAGAAAGCATAATTCCGGCAAGCGAATTGGTTGTTGGCGATATCGTCTTCCTTAGCGATGGCGATATGATCCCCGCCGACATGCGGTTAATTGATAGCGCAAATTTGAAAATACAGGAAGCGTCTTTAACCGGCGAATCCGTACCTACGGAAAAAGAGGCGGAGGATATATTGCAGGAAGATTGTCCCTTGGGAGATCGTACAAATATGGCCTACGCTTCCTCCATCGTTACCTATGGCCGCGGTATTGGCGTGGCGGTGGCAACCGGCATGCACACCGAAGTAGGCAATATAGCCGGCATGTTGGAAAATCAAGATGAATTGGATACGCCGCTAAAACGTAAATTAAATGCTGTAGGTAAGACGCTTACCATAATCGGCGTAATCGTCTGCGCTTTGATTTTCGCCATCGGCGCCATTTATGACCGCCCGTTAATACCTCAATTTTTGGTAGCGATATCTTTGGCGATATCTATCATCCCTGAAGGATTGCCTGCTACCGCCACCATCGTAATGGCCCTAGGCGTGCAACGTATGGCCAAAAAAAACGCTTTAATACGAAAATTGCCGGCTGTGGAAACACTAGGGAGTGCAACGGTAATTTGTAGTGATAAAACAGGCACGTTGACGCTGAACAAAATGACGGTTACCCATATTGCGGTCAACGGCGACTTTGAAGCAGGAACCAGTACTTCGGTGCAAGAGGCGGCGGAGCGGCATCCGGTGGTATATAAAGAATTGGTATATGCGGCCGCTTTGTGCAATGATGCCAGTTTAGATCCGGATAATCCGGGAAATATTATCGGCGATCCAACGGAAGGGGCGCTGATTTATATGGCCCAGGCATTTGGAATTGATCACGAAAACTTAGAGGATGCCTATCCGCGTTTATTTGAACAACCTTTTGATTCCGACCGGAAACGCATGACCACCGTACATTGTTTAGATGGCCAAAATATTGCCTATACCAAGGGCGCGGTAGATGAAATGCTACCTTTGTGCACGCACATTTTGACGGCGCATGGCGTAAGGCCAATTACCGAACAGGATATAGACCATATTTTAGCCTTGAGCATGCAAATGTCAGAAAACGCCTTGCGAGTTTTGGGCTTTTCCATGCGCAAATTGCAAACGGTGCCGACGGAAGATGAAGAGAATATCGAGTTTGACTTAACCTTTATCGGCATTACCGGTATGATTGATCCGCCTCGTACAGAAGTAGCGGAGTCCGTTCGCACTTGCCATGCCGCGGGGATTCGTACGATTATGATTACCGGCGATCATAAAGTAACGGCAATGGCAATTGCCAAGGAATTGGGCATTTATCAAACGGGAAATATCGCTATTTCCGGAGAGGAATTGGATCGGATGAGCGATGAGGAATTGGATGAGGCGGTAAAAACCGCCACCGTGTTTTCTCGCGTTTCGCCAGCAGATAAATTACGCATTATACAATCGTTAAAACGTAACGGAGAAGTGACGGCTATGACCGGGGATGGGGTAAACGATTCTCCCGCGTTGAAAGCGGCGGACATCGGCGTAGCCATGGGGATAACCGGTACGGATGTGGCTAAAGATGCTTCAGATATGATTTTGTTGGACGATAGCTTTACCACGATTGCTTATGCCATTAAAGAAGGGCGCCGCGTATATCGTAACATCCAAAAGGTCATCCAGTTTTTGTTGGTGGGCAATATAGCAGAGATTCTCACCTTGTTTATAGCCACTGTTTTTAATCAAGACGCACCTTTATTAGCCGTGCATATCTTATGGGTGAACTTGGCCACCGCCACGCTTCCCGCCTTGGCCCTAGGGGTAGATCCGGCAAGCAAAAATATTATGAAACATCCCCCGGTAAAATCTGGGACGCTGTTTGAACGGGATTTAATCCGGCGCGTGGCAAGCCAAGGGATTTTCGTAGCATTGTTAACCACGGTGGCTTATTGGTTAGGATCTTCTATGGAAAATCACTCCGTTGGGCAAACCATGGCTTTTTGCGTTTTGGCTTTTTCCCAGATGTTGCGGGCGTTTAATCAACGCTCCAATACCGAGCCGATTTGGATTCGTGCGGAAGGCATCAATCCTTGGCTGTTTGTTTCTTTTGCCGTATCTGCTTTGCTCATGGCTTGTATTCTCTTTATTCCTGCCTTACAAAGCGCGTTTAAAGTTACCATGCTAAACGGCAGCCAATGGATTATCGTTTTAGCCCTGGCTGTATGCTCCGTGATTCAGGTAGAAATTGCCAAATTAATCAAGCGGCATAGCGCTAAAGCGAAGTTGGCCGCCTAAGTTTCTGGCCTCCTCTTGTTGTCGCGACCTGCGCCAAAGGGCAAACGGAAACGCTACGCAAGCCTTTGAAGCTGTTAGAAAGCAGGGGATAGAACCGTCTATGCCCCTGCTTTGTTTTCCGTTTCAAAACGCAAGCCGGGGCGGCGTTATGCGTTAGGGGAAATTTGTTCGTCTAACATTGCTCAAGCCTGAAAATACTGGTATAATACGTTTAGCTTTCCAGTAAATCCTTATTGTCCATGGGGATGCGGCTTGTAGAAGATCAGGCCGCTTTGGCGCCATAGGTCTGCAGCATGTTTCAGAATATGCGCAGAGGGGTCTTCCCACAAATAGCAGCAAATTTTTGCGATATGAGAAAAAATAGGGGATATCCAGCGCCGCTTTCGGCTGCAGATGGGTTTTACCACCGCGTTCAGGAAAATATGTGACTTAGAATAGCGCCGTCTGTGCGACGGAATATCGATAAGGAGTATACTATGTCGTTAACATTTGCATTACAAGGTAGCGACCTAAATACGATGGCTAGAGCCGGGGTATTAACCTTGCCTCATGGCACGGTGCGCACGCCGGTTTTTATGCCGGTAGGCACTTTGGCTACCGTAAAAACATTATCGCCGGACGAATTAAAAGATTTAGGCGCTCAGATTATCTTGGCCAATACTTATCATTTATATTTACGCCCTGGACATGAGTTGATTCAAAGCGCGGGCGATTTGCATAAATTTATGAATTGGGATGGACCTATTTTAACGGATAGCGGTGGTTTTCAAGTGTTTAGCTTAGCCGCTATGCGTAAAATTACTGACGATGGCGTGGTTTTTTCTTCGCATATTGACGGCAGCCGTCATATTTTTACACCAGAAAAAGTTATGGAAATCGAAGCCGCCTTGGGCGCCGATATCGCTATGTGCTTTGATGATTGCTCTCCCTACCCATGTAGCTATAATCAGGTGCGTCAAGCGGATGCCCGCACATTTTCCTGGGCCAAGCGTTGCCGCGATTCCCACCGGCATCCTTGGCAGTCGTTGTTTGGCATTGTGCAAGGCGGAGTTTTTCGTGATTTGAGGCAAAAAAGCGTATCCGATATTACTTCATTGGATTTTCCCGGCTATGCCATCGGTGGCTTATCGGTGGGTGAGCCGAAACCGGTTATGTACGACATCTTAGAAAAGATTACGCCGCTACTGCCAGAGGATAAACCTCGTTATCTAATGGGCGTCGGTTCCCCAGATTGTCTGGTGGAAGGCGTAGCCCGTGGCGTAGATATGTTTGATTGTGTGTTGCCAACCAGAATGGCACGAAACGGCACGGTGCTAACCCCTCGTGGCAAGCTGGTTTTGCGTAACGCCGCATACGCAAAAGATTTGCGGCCCATTGATGAAGAATGTCAATGCTATGCCTGCCGCAATTTTTCTCGAGCCTATATCCGACACTTGATAAAAGAAAATGAAGTTTTGGGAATTCGTTTAACCAGTATACACAATTTATATTATCTCTGTCATTTGATGCAACAGATTCGCGAAGCGATTTTGGATGGACGTTTTGGCAGTTTCCGCCAGGAATTTTGGCGCCAATATCAATGTTAATGCCTATGCTATATGGAAAAATGCCGGTTTATCTGTTTCTCACTGATAGAGATATAGATAAAACGGCATAAATCTATTAGCTAAAGGCATGCTGCAGCCTAGGATAACAACCGTTCCATATAAATCGTAAGTAAGCTACGATAAACGCCTAAGCTCATGCTAACGAAATTTATTCTTCCGGATCCGGTATTTCTTTTTCCGAAATAATACGTATACCGTTTTGTTTGAGTAAAGCGGCGCATACGCCGCAGCCGGGTATACGTTTATGGCTAAAAGTTCCATCATAGATACAACTACTGCCGCAACTAGGACTGGACTCCTTTAAAATTGCCAATTGGATTTGATGATCGCGGCATATTTGTAAAACCATTGCTGCGCCTGCTGCAAATTCTGTGCTTAAATCACATCCGTCTTGATCCATAACGGTAGCTTTGCCAGCCCAAAAGTCTTCCCCATCTCCGCCTTGCAACTCTGCTGGTTGACGTGGCGCGGTTAAACCGCCCAAAGTTTCCGGGCATGCCCCAATATAGCCGCGGCCATGCAAATAGCGAATTAGCTGTGGATTATAATTGTTTTCTCCATTATATTTACATTTTTCTCCCAATAAGCAAGCGCTGACCAGAATCATATTTTTCCTCCTTTTTCGCTTCTACCGTCCCATTTGCGGCCATATTGTCGATCTAAAGCGCCGCAAACTCGATCTTTGCCCATTGGAGCCAAAATTTCTAAATGGGCGAGGATATCCTTCATTTCCTGTCTTTTGCCTTGACAGTTTTGTGGACAATTGCTAGCGCTAACCGGTAAATTATTTTTTTGGGCAAAGTAGCGGATTTGTTCTTCTGGAACATAGATAAAAGGACGAATGACCGTTAAATCCATACGATCTAGGTAAGTGACGGGGTTAAAAGAGGCCAAACGTCCTTCAAAAAAACAATTTAGCAATAACGTTTCCACCACGTCATCTTGATGATGGGCTAAGGCGATTTTTGAAAAACCGTTGTTTTTCGCCAAAGTATTCAAAGCCCCCCGCCGCATTTTTGCACATAAAGAGCAGGGATTGCTTTCTTGTCGAACATCAAAAATCAATTGGCCGATTTGTGTCTGTTCCCAATAAAAAGGTACGCCTAAGTCCTGGCAAAAACGCTGCATGGAACGAATATCGTCGCCGGGAAATCCCAGGGAAATGTGACCAGCGGCCAATGGATATTTGTATTTTGAGATTCTTAGAAAACGCTGTAAGGCATATAGCAAGGTTAGGCTATCCTTTCCCCCGGATAATCCTACCATCAACGGGGCGTCATCGGCAAGCATGTTATGTTTGGTGATAGCTTTTTTCATACGTTTGAATATTTCATCGAAACCGTGTCTCATTGGTTATTCCTTTCATTTAGCAGGAATTTTTATCCATTTTGGCGAAAAAAATAACGTTATAGTAAAATAGTGTCACCATTTGGAGATATGTTTTTGGAGGCCAGGCTATGAGTAAAAATGTGGTACAAATTAAGGGTAGTAAAAACGGTTTGATTTTTACTTTTGATATCACTGATAGTACTTTTAAAGAAGTGTGTTTCCTTTTGGAAGATAAATTAATGCGAAGCGGTGATTTTTTTAGCAATGCGGAGTATGTAATTGGTAATCCATCCGTTTTTTCGGCCGAACAATTGCAAATTATTGAACAAATTTTAGATAAACACCGCTTAATTAAGGGACAACCCACGCCGCATATTATACCTATAGAAGAAAAGCAAGAAGTGGTTTATCAAGCAAATGGTGGGGACAGCGTGTTGATTACCCGCAGCGTCCGTGGCGGACAAAAGATATCCGTTCGCGGCAATGCGATTATCATGGGCGATATTAACGCTGGGGGAGAAATTCTTGCTTCTGGAAACATTGTGGTTATGGGCATTTGCCGCGGCGTTTTGCATGCTGGGGCGGAAGGAGACCGCAATTGTTTTATCGTAGCCTATGGAATGGCGGCACAACAAATTCGTATCGCCGATTTGGTCGCCACCGTACCGGCAGAGATTGCCTCCAGTCCATTGAAAGCGGCGATGATCAAAGACGGCGGCATTATTTTAACCGATTATAATCCGCCGTTGTTCAAAAACGGACAAATTGCCTAAGATGGAAATTGTTTCTGTTAGCTGCAAATACAAGTTTAAAAATAGGACGGGAATCTAGTGACTATTGTAACACCGATGATGCGCCAATATCAAGCGGCCAAAGAACAATATGCCGATTGTTTGCTTTTTTTCCGCATGGGCGATTTTTACGAAATGTTTGGCGAGGATGCGATTTGTGCCAGCCGGGAATTAAATATTGTTTTAACTGCAAGAGATAGCGGAAATGGCACGCGAATGCCTATGTGCGGCGTTCCGTATCATTCTGTGGACAACTATTTGGCGCGTTTGATTGAAAAGGGATATAAGGTCGCCATTTGTGAACAAATGGAAGATCCCAAATTGGCAAAAGGTTTGGTAAAACGTGAAGTGATTCGCGTCATAACTCCTGGCACGATTATGGAAGATAATATGCTGGAAAAGAAAAAGCATAATTATCTGGCAGCCTGTTGGCGGGAGGAAAATCGCAATAAAGACGCTTTTGGCTTGGCGTATACGGACATATCCACCGGAGAATTTGCCGTAAGCGAATTGCGGGGAGAATACCTTTGGGATACGTTGGCCGATGAGTTAAATCGTATCAATCCAGCAGAATTGATCTTGCCGCAGAATATTTATGATGAAGAGTTTTTTCAGATTCGTATGCGCGGCAACGGCGTAGGGACCATTAGCCGGGCTTATGACGATACTTATATAAAAAATAACGCAGAAGAATTGGTTCGGTTACAATTCAACGTAGCTTCTTTGGAAGGTTTGGGATTAAACGATAAACCTCTGGCGGTTAAAGCAGCTGCTACCATCTTAGATTTTTTGGCGCAAACGCAAAAAAAGTCTTTACAGTATATCGATCAAATCAACGTGTTTACCATCGGCGAGCATATGGTGTTGGATCAGACTGCCCGCCGTAATTTGGAACTTACGGCAACCATGCGTAGCAACCAGCGACACGGTTCTTTATTATGGGTATTGGACGATACCCTGACGCCAATGGGCGGTCGCTTATTAAAAGATTGGCTGGAAAACCCCTTATTAAAGACCGAATTAATTCGCCGTCGATTAGACGGCGTAGAGGAATTGGTGCGTCAACCGGTTGTCCTTGACGATTTGCGCAAACAACTAAATAATATTTACGACTTGGAACGAATCGTCGGCCGAATTTGCTATGGTAGCGCTTCTCCCAGAGATTTAATTGCATTACGCAATTCGCTTTATTTGTTACCGGGCGTTTTTGCCTTTATTAACCGCTTACAAAGTCCCTTTTTCATGATTTTGTTTGATCATTTGGATCTGCTAGAAGACGTTTGTCAATTGTTAGAAAAATCTATTGCCGATGACCCGCCTGTTTCCGCTAAAGACAGCGGCGTTATTAAAGAAGGTTATAACCAAGAAGTGGATCAACTACGTGAGATTACCAACGGAGCCAAAAATTGGCTACTGGATTTTGAAATTCGCGAGAGGGAACGTACTGGCATCCGCACGTTAAAAATTGGCTATAACAAAGTATTTGGCTATTATATCGAAATAAGCAAAGGCCGTTTGGCAGACGTACCTGCACATTATACGCGCAAACAGACTTTGGTTAACGGCGAACGTTTTATTACCTCCGAGCTAAAAGAAATGGAAGATAAAATGTTGCGCGCCGGAGATAAATTAGCGTCATTGGAATATCAATTGTTTTGCGAAATTCGCGATCAAATTGCAGCCGCTAGCAATCGTATTCGTCATGCTGCGGATGTCATAGCTCATTTGGATGCCTTGCAATCTTTGGCAGCTGTGGCAATTGCTAACGACTATTGTAAACCGCAAGTGAATGATCAAAAAACATTGCAAATTTGCGAAGGACGTCATCCGGTAATTGAAAAAATTATCGGTAGAGAAAATTATATTGATAATAATACGGATTTGGATGATAGCAAGCAGATGATGTTGATTACCGGCCCTAATATGGCGGGAAAAAGCACATATATGCGCCAAGTAGCCTTAATCGTTTTAATGGCCAGAATGGGCAGTTTTGTGCCGGCTAAACAGGCTGTAATCGGTTATATTGACCGGATTTTTACCCGCGTCGGGGCGGCGGATGATTTGGCGGCCGGACAAAGCACGTTTATGGTAGAAATGAATGAAACGTCCAATATCCTACGTAATGCCACGGATAATAGTTTAATTCTATTGGATGAAATTGGCCGAGGAACTTCTACTTTTGATGGGATGAGCATTGCTTGGGCGGTAGCAGAATATTTATGTTCAGGCCCGTGCCGCCCCAAAACGTTATTTGCCACCCATTATCATGAATTAACCACTCTGGCGGATAATTTTCCGGAAATTCATAATTATTCCGTCTCAGCTCATGAGAGAAATGGGAAAATTATCTTTTTGCGCAAAATCGTTCCCGGCGGCGTCGATCGGAGCTATGGTATCCAAGTGGCAAAATTGGCCGGTTTACCCGGGCCGGTTATTAAAAGGGCTAAAGAAGTGCTAGCCGCCCTGCAAGCGGAAAAACATATAGAAAATAAGCTAAAAAAAGGGGAGCAATTAACTTTTGCCGATATTCTTTTAGGAGAACAACAGGCGGAAACCCCGGCAATTATCGAAGAATTGGCTAAACTGGACTTGGACGGGCTTACCCCCTTGGCCGCGTTAACTTTACTTAGCCAATGGAAGAAAGAGTATGTAGATGAACAATAATCGTATTCATATTTTAGATTCCCATACCGCCAACCAAATCGCCGCCGGCGAAGTGGTGGAAAGGCCTGCTTCTGTGGTAAAAGAGCTGGTAGAAAATGCCATAGACGCCCAAGCTAGCATTATTGACGTACGTGTGTTTGACCAGGAATGTCAAAAAGTGCAAGTGTCGGATAATGGCATTGGGATGAGTCCGGCGGATATGCGTTTGGCCATTATGCGGCACGCTACCAGCAAAATTCGTTCGGCGGCGGATTTATCTGCATTGCATAGTTTGGGATTTCGAGGCGAGGCCCTACCGTCTATCGCCTCGGTTAGTTATTTTACGTTAATATCCAAACAAAGAGAAGCGGAAACCGGCTATATGATGACGGTACGCGACGGAAAGGCAACCATTCCCGAGCCTGCCGCCGCCAAAGACGGAACCGTGGCTATTGTCGATAGGCTGTTTTATAATACGCCGGTAAGAAAAAAATTTTTGCGCAATCCGCGAGGCGAATTTGCCGCTATTAGCGATTTATTGGCCAAAATGGCGATTAGCCGACCAGATATTTCCTTTTCTTTGCGCCATGGTACAAAAAAGATTTTTGCTACTTCCGGCTCCGGAGATATGGAGGCGGCGGTTATGGGCGCGTACGGTAGAGAGACGGCGAATCATCTCATCCGCGTAGAGCGTATGTCTCCGTTATGGATACGCGGTTTGACATCCCTGCCTGCCATGACCCGGGCCAATCGCCAGGAATACAACTTTTTTGTTAACGGTAGATTGGTGCGTAGTAGAGAGTTGAGTAAGACGGTAGACGAGGCCTATGATACGTTGTTGCCGCAGCATCGTTATCCAGTTACCTTCCTATTCCTCGAAGTGGATCCGTATACGATCGATGTTAATGTTCACCCAGCAAAATTAGAAATCAAATTTAAGGATGTCTCGCTTATTCGTCGTGAATTAACGGCTGCCATTCGCGATGCTTTTCAACGCAAAGAATTATTGGTTCCCCGTTTGGGTACGATCAACCGGCCGCTTCAAAGTTCCGCCAGTTCTACAGAAAACGAAGACGAAGGGTTTCGGCTCAAACAAAAAAATACCCGGCGCGCTTTGCCGTTTATGGAAGCCCATGCCTATTCTAACGGTAGTTTATATTCCGCATTATATAAGCCCACGCCGTCTTCGCCTTCCTGGCAGCAAACGCCCGCTGTACCAATAGCAGACGATGGAGAAGCAGACTCTGTAGCGTTGGAACAAACGGCGGTTCGGCAACAGAATCAGCCGGAAACGGAAGCGATTCTGGTTGATCCAGAACCAGCCTCAGCCGATAGCATACAGCCCCAAGATCATTTGCCTGCCGATATACAAGCGACTGAGACGACGCACCGTGGGCCGTCTTTGTGTTTCAGCGCATTAAGGCCTATCGGTCAAGCTGCAAACTCTTTTATTATCGCCGAAGGAGAGGATGGCGTTTATTTTATTGATCAGCATGCGGCGGCGGAACGTATTCTTTATGAAAAAATTCTCCGTGCCGCCGCCAAACAAACGGAAGCCAGCGAGCAGCTTGTCACGCCTTTGATGGTTGATCTAACCGCTACGGAAGCGACTATTCTTATAGATAATATTTTGACTATCCGGGAAATTGGTTTTATTGTTGAGCATTTTGGCGATAATAGTTTTGTCGTGCGCGGCGTGCCGTTTTGGTATGATGGCAGCGATCCTTGTTTTTTGTTGCGTTCCTTTTTGGAACAACTGGCGGCAGGAAGCGATGGTATATCCTTGTTTCGGAAAGAACAATTGTTTCAAGCTGCCTGCAAACAGGCGATTAAAGCCAACAGACGGCTGAATCTTGAGGATATAGCCGTTTTATTTCGGGAATTGGATCAATGTGAGCAGCCTTTTACCTGCCCCCATGGACGTCCCTTGATTATCAAACTGACTTTTGCAGAAATTAAGAAACGTTTTTTGCGTGACGGCATATAATATAAGAGGATAAGCTATGAAAGATAGCAGCGATCAACCCTTGGTAATTCTTGCAGGGCCAACCGCTTCCGGCAAAAGCGAAGTATCTTTGGCGCTGGCTAAACGCTTTGGCGGTGAAATTGTTTCAGCAGATTCTATGCAAATATATCGAGGCATGGATATCGGTACGGCAAAGCTTCCCTTGGCACAACGCCAAGGGGTTCCCCATCATTTATTAGATATTATTGAACCGACGGAAAGTTTTTCCGTTGCTGATTATGCCGCTTTGGCTAACCAAACTATTGCCGATATCCACCGGCGGGGCAATCTGCCGATTGTGGTCGGCGGTACTGGGTTATATATTAACGCTCTAATCAATCCGTATAATTTAAACAAGCAAGCAATCCGTGATCCTGCCTATCGTCAAATCTTGAAAAGCCAATTTGATATCGATCAAGGCGTAACGCTACACCGGCAATTGCAGGCAATCGATCCTCAGGCTGCACAGCGTATTCATCCACATGACGGCCAAAGATTGATACGTGCTTTGGAAGTGTATCGAGTAACCAATCAAACAATTAGCCAACTACAACAACACAATGAACAACCGCCAGCATATCGGTTGGTATTCCTGGCTTTAACCATGGATCGCCCCCGATTGTATCAGCGCATTGATGCACGGGTAGAGGAAATGATGGCTGCCGGTTTGGCAGCAGAGGTGCAAAGTTTACTGCGGCAAGGCGTGTCGCCGCAATGCCAGTCTATGCAAGGTATCGGCTATCGTCAGATGGTATCTTGGCTACAGGGAGAAACTTCCTATGAGCAAGCGGTCGAATGGATTAAACGAGATACGCGCCGCTATGCCAAACGACAATATACCTGGTTTAAACGAGATTCCCGTATTATTTGGTTATCTAGAGAGGATTATCCGGAGGAGGAGATACCAAAACAAGCGGCCGCTATGCTTCTCAACGCCTTTGAGGAGGAATGATAATGATGGCTGCCGCCGGTTTACAAAAGTTTTTTTTAGACGCAGTGTGTAAAAATGGTATCCCGGCTACGTTTTATTTGGTTAATGGTTTACCGCTAAAAGGTATGTTAAAAGCTTTTGATAATTATACGCTAATCGTCGAAAGCAACGGCGCGCAACAACTGATTTTTAAGCACGCCGTTAGTACGATCATCCCTTATACGCCTATTGATTTAAGCGATTGCGGCGAAGGTTGACCAACTTCTTACGGCGACAAGGCATGTCGAGAATTTTTTCTCGACATGCCTTGTTCTTTTCTGTTTTGTACCTGCACTTATTTTTTTTAGCGGCGTAGGCTGTAACAATCCATAACAAGCGGCTAGGGGAGATGGCTTTATGGAACTCAAATTTGATATGCAGCAACTGAATCGTCAACAGCAGCGACAAAACGTCCTTACCTATGCGGAGAGGAAAGTGGCAAGTCCCTCAATATCCCTATCGGATAAAAGTAAAAAAAACGAAAGCGCCAATGACGGCGTAAATAAAATATTTGCCGAACTAAACGGTTTGGTTGGTTTAACGGAAATTAAAAAACTGTTTTATGAAGTATATGCCTTTGGGAAAATTCAAAAACAACGTAAAAAGGAACAACTTTGTGCTGAGCCGACCGTATTACATTCTATTTTTACCGGCAATCCAGGTACGGGAAAAACTACGGTAGCCCGTTTGATGGCCAGACTGTATAAAGAAATGGAGGTATTAAGCAAAGGCCAGCTTATTGAAGTGGAAAGAGCAGATTTAGTTGGTGAATTTGTCGGACACACAGCCCAAAAAACGAAAGAGCAAGTAAAAAAGGCTTTAGGCGGATTGTTATTTGTGGATGAAGCTTATTCGCTTGTGCGTGGGGGAGAAAAAGATTTTGGTAGAGAAGCTATCGATACGTTAGTAAAAGCTATGGAAGATCATAAAAATGAATTTGTTTTAGTTTTGGCTGGCTATAACCAAGAAATGGCTGATTTTTTAGCTTCCAATCCTGGATTGCAGTCTCGTTTTCCCCTGCAGATTGATTTTGCCGATTATACTTTGAAAGAATTACGTGATATTGCCGCTTTGATGTATCAAAAACATCAATATACGCCTACGGAAAGTGGATGGCGAGAAATTGAAAAATTTTTGTTGCAATCTTTAGCAGGAGCGGGAGATACTTTGCAAATGGGTAATGCTCGTGCCGTGCGTAATCTGGTGGAAGGCTCTTTGCGCAGCCAGGCCGTACGCTTACTTGCAGAAGGCAATTTTTCCTGGGACCGGAGGCAACTACAAACAATTGTAGGGGAGGATATTATGGCCGCTGCCGCTAGATTAAATAAAAATAGAGATAAAATGAAGCAGGGAAAAAAAGAAGCGGGGGAAATAATATATATGAATAATAGATAAATGATCGGTTTATGGAGGATATATGAAAACAAAAATTGCAGCCGCACGAAAAATCATGCAAGAATATGCCGCCCAAAAAGAGCGATCTGCCGAAGCCAATTTTCTTCGTGTTTTAGATGCATTTCGCGAACAAAAAGTCTCCGCACAACATTTTTCTGCCACTACCGGTTATGGGTATAATGATGCGGGGCGGGATAAACTAGCGCAAATATATGCGCAAGTATTTGGCGGCGAGGCGGCTTTAGTACGCCAACAAATCGTTTCAGGCAGCCACGCCATTGCTTTGGCTTTATTTGGCAATCTGTTGCCAGGGGATGAATTGTTGTGTTGCGGTATGCCTTATGACACGCTGCAAACGGTTATCGGCTTAAAGAAAGATACACCCGGTTCTTTAAAAGAATTATCCATTTCGTGTCGGGTTATAGATATGGATTATGCCAATCCCGATTGCCAAAAAATCATCGAGGCGCTGCAACCGCAAACAAAAATGATTGCTTTACAACGGTCTTGCGGTTATGCTTTGCGCCCAGCTTTAACAATAGGCAATATTGAAAAAATAATCACTGCTGTGAAAAGCGTCCGTCCAGATATTATTATATTTGTAGATAATTGTTATGGCGAAATGGTGGAGGAAAAAGAGCCCAATATGGTAGGAGCCGATTTAACGGCAGGATCCTTGATCAAAAATCCTGGAGCAGGCGTGGCGCCTGGCGGCGGCTATTTGGTGGGGAAAGAGGAATACATAGAGCGAGCTGCCTGTCGCTTAACCGTACCTGGGGCAGGCGCCGAATTGGGGGCTAGTTTATGCGACAATCGGCTTTTTTTCCAGGCCTTATTTCTAACGCCGCAAATTGTACTGGAGGCGTTGTGCGGCGCCGTTTTTTGCGCCGCTTTATTGAGTCAACTAGGATTTGAAGTTTATCCAACGGCAGATGCATATCGCGCAGATATTATCCAGATTGCCAAATTTGGTTGCCCGGAGCCTTTGATAGCTTTTTGCCAAGGTATACAAAAGTATTCGCCGGTAGATAGTTTTGTACGGCCGGAACCTTGGCCGATGCCTGGATATGCCAATGATATTATCATGGCTTCCGGCGGATTTGTTGCTGGATCTTCCATTGAGCTTTCCGCCGACGCCCCCTTGCGCCCACCTTATCTTTTGTTTATACAAGGCGGTTTAAATCGCTGGCATACGGTCAACGCAGTCTGCCGCACTTTGGAGGATATGCAACGGGACAAGCTGTTGTAAAAGATATGGAAGCGTTTCTTTTATTATTTCGATTATCTCGTAAACAATAAAAAGAGAAACGACCGTCGAAAACGACGATCGTTTCTCTTTTTATTGGAACAATGAGCGAAGATTGGAGAGGTGAACAGGAAATATTTTATATCTTGACTGAGCTTAGATGCGTACGCCAAGACGATAAGCGGTATGAATGGCGTCAAAGATTTTGCCGGGTTTAACCGCGTCACCCACCACATACGCTTCTTTGCCTGCGGCTTGCAGCTGTTCGTAGAGATCGTTTCTGCTCTTGAAGCCCAATGCCAAAATGACGGTGTCGGCAGCCAATTTTTCTTTGCCGGCTTTGCTCTCAATCACTACACCATCGTCTTCAATGGCGGTTACTTTGGCAGAGGTTTTGATCGCCATATCGGTTTTGGCAATTTTTTCGCTATAAGCCAAGAAGTCGGTGGTAGCCACGTCGTTCATAATTCTGGGCAACATTTCCACGACGGTGACATGATGACCTTGTTCTGCCAGGTGAATTGCCGTTTCGCTACCGACCAAACCGCCGCCGGCAACGACTACGTTTTTACCAACCTTAACTTTGCCGTTTAACACGTCCAGAGCGTTGGTAACCAAAGATTTTTCTTTACCAGGGATATTGGGGTTCGCAACTTCGCTACCGGTAGCGCAAATAACTGCATCAAATTTTTCAACGTCAGCCAAAGTCGCTTCTTTTTCGATAATTTTAACGCCCAATTTTTCCACGGCGGTAATTAAATATTGCATATAGGGACGGATATCCGCTTTGAATTCAGGTGCGGAAGCTTCGTTCAGCAGACCGCCTTTTCTGGATTGTTTTTCGAAAATCGTTACTTGATGGCCTCTTTGGGCGCATACACGTGCAGCTTCCAAACCGGCAGGACCGGCGCCGACGATGGCAATATTTTTGACTTTCGTGGCGGGTTGCATTTTTAATTCGCCTTCGCGGCTAATCACCGGATTAAGGGCGCAGGTAACGGCTTTATATTGGAAGAACGTACGTTCCAAGCAACCTTCGTTGCAACGGATACAAGGACGGATATCTTCCGGACGATCTTCCGCAGCTTTGTTTGCCCATTCCGGATCAGCCCACAAGGGACGACCCAAACCGATGAAATCGCCTTTGCCGCTGGAGAGAATTTCTTCCGCATATTGCGGCAGGGTAATGGAACCGGAGGCAATGATCGGGATATTGACTTCTTTTTTAATCCGTTCGGCAGCCCAAGTATTGTGGCATACGGAAAGAGCCATGGGCGTAACCTGATGAATCATGGTATGGTGATCGCCGCCGGATACGTGAATGGCATCGATACCTTCCGCGGCCAAAGCTTTGGCCAAGGCAATCGTATCTTCAATGGGGAAACCATCGGGTTCATAGTCGGTACCGCTTACACGGATGGTGACGGGGAAATCAGGACCGACTTTTTTGCGAACGTCGCGATAGATTTCCAGGTAAATGCGCATTCTATTTTCCAAAGAACCGCCGTATAAATCGGTGCGGTGATTGGTGGTGGGGGAGAAGAAGTTGGTCAGCAAATAACCGTGCGCCCCGTGAATTTCTACCAATTCAAATCCAGCAATTTTGGCGCGTAACGCCGCATCGCCGAAAGCGTGGACAACGTCCTGAATTTCTTCAATGGTCAAAGCATGGGGGACAGATTGTACGCCCACTTTGTTCCACAGCATCGGCCACGGAATCTCGGAAGCGGCGCAAATGGGCTGGGTACCCAAGAATTTTTGCCGGCCGCAGTGCTCAATTTGGATAGCTGGTACGGAGCCGCATTCTCTGATGTTTTCTGCCAACCATGCCAAACCAGGGATATGCTCGTCGCTGGAAATACCCAGATGGCAATGGGCGGATTTGGAACCGATTTCGTCGACATAAGCATATTCGACGATGATCATACCAGCGCCGCCTAACGCCTGATCCCGATAATAACGGATGGCTCTTTCGCTCACCGTGCCGTCCTTGTTGTTCATACCGCTAGATTGAGGCGCTTTGCAAATGCGGTTTTTGAGGGTCAAATTACCGATTTTTCCAGGGGAAAATAGAGTTGGGAACATTTTGGACATATTTTGATACCTCTTTCTCTATGAAATGAAATAAATATCGTATCTATAACTTAACGCTGGTTCTTTATTTTTTCTATATCATATGATACAATATATTTAACATAATCTGTTCAAAATATACTTATTTTTTCATTTTCTGTTTTTTTTGATACAAAAATGTTAATGATGATATCGTAAACAAATGGGGGAGTGTATTTGAATACTTTTATTGATGCCAACATTAGCTATATTTTGGAGAATAACTTACTTGCCTATCGTCAATTGATGTTAAATTGCGGAGCAAAACCAGAGTTTTTTCCCAGACATTCGATATTGTCCAGCAGCGGCGCACCGATAACCAAACTGTACTTTTTATTGGAGGGTATCGTCAAAATCTATACCAATAACGTTCATGGATATATCCGAATCTTGGGTTACCATAAAAAAAATACCATATTTGCTATGGATGGGTTAATTGGCGTTAGTCCGGCTGTGGTAACCACGGAAAGCGTAACGCCGATTCGTGTGGTGCCAATCGGCGAGCAAGAATTACGCTGGGTAAATATGCAAAATAACGAGTTCTTTTGGGATTTATCCAAATATTATTGTACGGTATTACGATTAATGTGCTTTGATGCGGAAAATCAAAGCATTAGCGAAGGGAAAGTTCGTTTGGCAAATTTTTTAAACCTATATACCAGCGCTCAATCTGTAGACAATAAGGGAATTATAAAAATGACCCAAGACGATTTGGCTTCCGCCGTCAATTGCTCGCGGGTACAAATTGCCCGCATTTGCGCCGACTTGCGTAAACAAGGGATTATCGACACCAAACGAGGACAGATTCTCATTAAAGATTTTCCTGCCTTAGCAAAACTAATGCAAATTGAACAATAATTATTTTAATTTTAGACAACCGCTTACTAATATACACAAAGAATAAATCCCAATCAACGTCCCGGCTGATGCAGCCGCCGCGATTTGTGGCTGTTCTACGGCATGTTGAAGCATTGGCTGAAACCCTGTCCAGACGATCAGCGCCGCAGCTAACGCCAGGCAAGGTTTGAAACAAATTTTTTTCCATGGAATTTGTATGCTCGCCAAAGATTTGATGCGCCAAGCGTTGTATGCCATAGCGAAACACCAGGCGAAATCGGCGGCTAAAGCGGCGCCGAGAATTCCCAATCGGGGTAGAGGAACCAAAAGAATAATGCCCAACAACATAAGAATTCCAGAAAATATATTGCTGTACAATACTTGTCTAGCGGCTCCCATACCTTGCAAAATACTGAGCAACGTTACTTGTAGATACCAAAAGATACCTCCTATAGCTAAAATGCGCAGAATGGGCGCCGCTAAAGGATTATCAAAAATCCAAGTCGTTAATTCGTCGGCAAATAAATATAAGATAGCCATTCCCGGCAAAGTAAATATGACCGTAGCCGATAAAGATTGGTAGATGCGTTTTTGCAACAAATAGTTGCTGGAAGCCTGTAACGTTTCCGCTACCGCTGGCAAAACGGAAACGCTAAGAGCGGCGGTAAAGACGCCGGGCAAATGCAGTAGTGCCAATGCCACGCCGGAAAATCTACCATATATCTCCGTCGCTCCGCGCATATCCCAACCGGCATGCTGTAAAGCCCAAGGAATCAAAAACGCTTGCGCCAGCAAAATACCGCTATTTACTAAACGGCCGGCGGTTATAGGTAAACCGTAACGCAATAATTCTTTTGCGATAGCCGGTGAAAAACGGTTGGGCCGGAATTCAATATGGCGAGTCTGTTGCCAAAACATAAAAAGCAACAGCAAAAAGCCGCTAAGTTCACCACAAATCGTTGCCAAAGAGGCAGCGGATACCGCTTGAGATAACGGTAAGCCCAGCATACAAGCGGCTAGATAGATGCCGCTGATGACGCGAATCGCTTGCTCTATCGTTTGACTACCGCCAATTACCGAGATTTGACGCATCCCTTGAAACCATCCTCGATATGCGGAGGCAATGCTAATAATCGACACAGCCGGCAATATGGCGCGGAAACAAGCGTAAATTCGTGGATCCGGCGCAAAAATACCGACGATGATATCGCAAAGCAAATAACCTAAAATCGTTAATAACAGGCCGCTTCCCAACATAATACATCTGCCAGTATAAAGATATTCTAGATTTTTGTTTTCGTTTTGGGCAATTTTTTGAGATAAGGCAGGTTGTATACCTAACCCGCCTAAAACCAATAAAAATGAATACAAAGGGGTGACCATTTCGATCAACCCCATGCCTTCCGCTCCTAATAAACGAACTAAAACGACCCGATAAAAAAAACCTAGGCCTTTGACGATAGCGTTGGAGATAAGCATCCATAAAGTTCCCAACCAAAGGCCTTGCTTTTTTCCGGTCATATACATTACTCCCTATTAGATCTATGGAAAATCCTATGCCTCCGTTTTTAAAAATATCTCATGTTTTAAAAGGAATTATTTATTCGACATATAATATATAAATGATTGCGCAAATTAATCTTCGATTATTTTTTGCTGTTTAAGGAGGACGTTAAATGAAGGTATTTGCTTCTGACAAAATTCGCAA
>CASEQE010000027.1 GCA_949289995.1 uncultured Peptococcaceae bacterium | reverse complement strand
ATTGTTTAAAGGCGCGGTGGAAGACCGCACGGAAGCCCGCTGCCTGATTTTGGCCCCCGGGGAAAGCGTGGAATGGACGGCCAACCCCTAATCCGCCCCGGGGAAAGGAGTTTTTATGACCCATATGCCCGTGATTGGCCTGACCGTTAACGGCCGGCCGGATTTGCCGGGGATCGATTGCCGGCAGGCTTATTACCGGCGCTTGGCTGCAGCCGGCGCTTTGCCTATGTTGTTGCCGCCTTTGCCGCAACAAATTGCCGCCTATGCGGCAAAAATCGACGGTTTGCTGCTTAGCGGCGGCGGCGATGTGGACGCCCATTGGTTTGGCCAGCCGGCCAGCCCTTTGGCGCATGCCGCCGATGCCCGGCGAGACGCCTGGGAAATTGGCTTATGCCGGGCGCTGTGGCGCCAAGGTAAGCCGATTTTGGGCATTTGCCGGGGCATGCAGGTGTTAAATATTGCCTTGGGCGGGGATATTTGGCAGGATCTTTCCTTGCGCCCTCAGCCCTGTTTGGAGCATAACCAAAGCCGTCCCCGGCAGCAAACCAGCCATCTGGTGGAAATTTGCCAAGGAAATTTGGCGGCGGGGCTGGGAAGGCGCTATGCTGTGAATAGCCTGCACCATCAGGCGGTGCGGCGCATTGCCCCGGATCTGATTCCGGCGGCATACGCCAGCGACGGCATATGCGAGGCCCTGTGGGCCAAGGACGGCCGGCGTTTTGCCCTGGGACTGCAATGGCATCCGGAATATTTGCCGGAGGACGCTCCTTTTCAATGGCTAACCGCCGCCGCCAGGTTGATTATCCAGCGATCATAGGGGCCTATAAGGACGGCGCTTATCTGCGCCATGTCTATAGCCGGATGCAAGAGCGTGCAGACAAAACGAATGTAGACGGCGCAAAAAGCGGCGCAACCCTCGGGTTGCGCCGCTTTGTCTTTGCGTAGGGAATGGATATCCCTATTTATACGGGATAGGTTATATGTTTTTATCCGGCAAGCTTATACGGGATAGGTTTTATTTTTTTCATCCAGCAAGCTGGGATCTACGCCCATTTTTTTCTCCATTTTGTGTTTGAGGAAAGTTTTGCCTTGTTCCGGGAACAGCAAATAGGTGAGTACGTCTTCGTCGTCTTCGGCAAAGGCGCCGATTTCTTTTTGCGCCGAAGCCATTTGCGGTTCCAGTAGATCCGCCGGCCGGCAGGTGATCACTTCTTCATCGCCAATCAGGGATTTGCGGAAGTTTTCGTCGATGGGGCCGGGGGCTTTGCCGTAAGCGCCTTTGAGATAGGCGGTAATTTCTTTGGTTTTCATTTTATAGCGTTCCCCGCCCAATACGTTCAATACGGCTTGGGAGCCGACCATTTGGCTCATGGGGGTTACCAGAGGCGGATAGCCCATATCCGCCCGGACTTTCGGAACTTCTTCCAAAACTTCCGGCAGCCGGTCGGAAGCGTTCATATCCCGCAACTGGGACATAAAGTTGGAGATCATGCCGCCGGGGATTTGATTTTTCAGCACGGATACGTTGACCCGCGGATCCGCTTTATCGAATTTAGCGTATTTTTTACGGATTTCTTTCAAAAGGGCGTTGGGCGTATCCAAATCGTCCAATTTGATGCCGGTTTCAAAGGGGGAATCCAGGAAGCAGGCCACCATGGCGTCCACCGCCGGCTGGGAGCTAGACAAGGCCATGCTGCTCATGGCGCAGTCGATGATATCGGCGCCGGCGCGAATGGCTTCGTAGTAGGAGACCGGAGCCATACCGGTGGAATGGTGGGAGTGAATTTGCAGCGGAATGGTCACCGCTTCTTTAATTGCTTTGGACAGGGTGTAGGAAACGGTGGGGGAAAGAATACCGGACATATCTTTGAGGCAGATGGAATCCGCCCCCATATCCTGCATATCCTTGGCTAGTTTTACATAATATTCCACATTATGAATGGGGCTTACCGTATAGGAGAAGGCGGCTTGGGCATGGGCGCCCGCCTCTTTGGTGGCTTTGATGGATTTTTCAATATTGCGTAAATCGTTTAAGGCGTCGAAAATGCGGATAATATCGATACCGTCGGCCACGGAATGTTTGACGAATTCTTCTACTACGTCATCGGAATAGTGGCGATAACCCAACAGGTTTTGTCCCCGCAGTAGCATTTGCAGCTTGGTATTGGGCATAGCTTTGCGGATTTTGCGCAAACGATCCCAGGGATCTTCATCCAAAAAGCGAATGCAGGTATCAAATGTGGCGCCGCCCCATACTTCGCAGGCTGCAAAGCCGATTTTATCCAGATAAGGAGCAACTTCCAATATGTCCTCGATTTTCAGGCGCGTCGCTAGCAAAGATTGTTGAGAATCGCGTAAAGTGGTATCGCAAATACCGATTTTACGCTTAGTTTGTTCCGTCATAGTGAGCCTCCTATATATGAATTTATGAATACTGAAACCGTGGAAAAGCAAGCGTTTCGTTGCTTGGTCTTAAATTATTAAACTTTTTCATCATCTCATATGATATCATGAGCCGGAAAAAAAGTCAAAGGAATTCCAGCAAGGAAACTTGTGTCAAAGGCAAAATCAAATGATTTTTCGATATTTTTGTGGCAGCATAAAATATGTATTGTATAAAAAAATATGGTATATGTTTTGCTTATATATAAAAATATGAATGAATCATTTTGCCGATTGATTGGCCGCTTTTATTTAAACCAATTGCAATGAAAAGAGCAAACCATGATTTAAACAAAAAACCAAAGCCGACAAAGGCAAAGCGAAAAAAAAATCGAATAATAAGATATAGGCAAATTTGTTTGGGAGGTATTTTATGCATCAAAGTCTTTTTTCCCGTGGTAAGCTGTGCACGGCCTTTGCTCTGGTATTGGCGGTGTTATTCGTACTATGCGCATTGCCGTTGCTTCAAGTCCCGGTTCAGGCCTATCCCGCTATTTCGGTAACGGTAAACGGCACGCCGGTGGAAATGGACGTGTTGCCGGTGATCGAAGACGGCCGTACCCTGGCCCCGGTGCGGGCGATTAGCGAGGCGCTGCAGGCCACGGTTAGCTGGGATGAAGCTTCACGAAAAGTTACGGTCAATCATAACGGTACGGAAATTATCCTTTATATCGATAGCGTTCAGGCCAGCGTAGGCGGGGTGGCAAAACAATTGGACGTGCCCGCCCGGATTATCGGCGGCCGTACCATGGTGCCTTTGCGTTTTATCAGCGAAAACTTTGGCGCCGACGTGGCTTGGGATCCGGCCGCCTATCATGTGACCATTACTACCGCCGCCGCTCCTAGCGCGCCGGTGATAACCGAGGATATTGCCGAATTGAAAAATCAATTGCAGCGGCTGCTCAATGAGGAACGGGCCAAATTGGACTATGACCCGGTAATTATTGTGGATGCTTTAAGCAATCTGGCTCAGGCCCATAGCGACGATATGGCCGCCAATGATTTCTTTAGCCATACTTCTCCCAGCAACGGCAATTTGCAAGCTCGGGCCAACCTTTGGGACGTGCCTGCCGGCTATGAGTTCTTGGCTCACGGTTATCCCTTTGCCGATAAAATTTTGCAAAGCTGGCTTAGTAGCGAAGGAGGAGGGGTATTGCTGGCGGAAAATACTCGTTTTGTTGGTTTCGGCCTGTCCCGGGGGGATGGGGATTTAAGCGATCTTTACGCAGTAGCCGAAGCTTTTGCCGGCGATGGCATTATTGCCGGCAAAAGAGAGCGCACCGTTTCCCAAGCCAGCCTCACCCTAAGCGGTTGGACGTCCTCTAGCGCCGCGCCTTTGCGTATCTTTTTGTTGAACGCCGCCGGACAATATGTGAGCCGGGAAAACTATTATATTAACGCCAACGGCTCCAACGGCGCCTTTAGTTTCACGATACAATTGTGGGATAAAGGGGATTATAAAATTATTTTAGGCGACGATAGCATATTGGTTCATTATCAATAAACGCCATCAATAAACGCCGCCCATCGCTGTGGCATGGATATAAAAAGCGGAAGGCCAAGTCAAACAGGGCCTTCCGTTTTTTATATCCGCTTATATGGGGTGTTCGCCGGCGTCAAGCTTTCAAGCATGCGACGATGGGTTGGGTATAGTTTTTGTTGGAAATATCATATGAGGATGAGATCATAGATAGGGTCTCTTGTT
This sequence comes from uncultured Peptococcaceae bacterium, assembly GCA_949289995.1. Classification (GTDB taxonomy): domain Bacteria; phylum Bacillota; class Dehalobacteriia; order UBA4068; family UBA4068; genus JAILCQ01. The sequence continues at coordinate 27,831 of CASEQE010000027.1, read as the reverse complement.
CCATTGCCGTTTTATCTTTTTTATTTTGGAGAATTTTAATAAACATTTTGATCATAAGCCGCGACTTTATGGACATTTTGTCATAGTTGAAACCGCCGGGACAATAAAATAGGTTTATTTTCGCCAGTTCTGCGGGCAAAAAATTGTTTTTTAGGGTAGATTCAATTTGCGGGCTATTGATCGGGCTGGCGCCGGTGGCGAAAACGATTAATTTTTTTCCCGTCCATTGGCCGATATGCCGGCGAAACCATTTGTTTTTGCCGATACGGCCGGCACTGAGCCAACTGCCGAAAACGATGGCTTCATAGGGGGAAAAATCCTTGTTTTTGGCTTCGGACCAAGCCAGGCAATCGCCGTTTACCGCTTCGGCGATCCATTGGGCGTAACGTTTGGTAAATCCGGTTTGGGAATAATAAACGACTGCGGTTTTCATCTTTTTTCACACATCCTTGCTGGAGCAGTTGACGATAAACGCCGGTTTTATGATCGACGCCGGCGGCGGATTTGTCAATAGCCTATGGCGGCAAAGAGCTTGCGGCCGCATTGCCTTTAGGCGTCCGCTTCCAGGCGTTTGGCCACTTCCGCCAGGAATTGGCGGCTGTTCATTACTTTCGGCGTTACGTTTTGCAGCATACCCGCCAAATCTTTGGTGACCGTACCCGATTCCACCGTACGAATGACCGCCTGTTCCAACCGTTTGCCAAAATCCGTGAGTTGAGGCAAGCCGTCCAATTCGCCCCGTTTGCTTAAAGCGCCGCTCCAGGCAAAAATGGTGGCAATAGGATTGGTGGAAGTCTCTTCTCCTTTCAGATATTGGTAATAATGACGGGTCACCGTGCCATGGGCCGCCTCGTATTCGTATTTGCCGTCGGGGCTCACCAATACGCTGGTCATCATAGCCAGGGAACCGAATGCGGTGGAGACCACGTCGCTCATTACGTCGCCATCATAATTTTTGCACGCCCAAATAAATCCGCCCTGGGAGCGAATCACCCGGGCCGCGGCGTCATCAATCAGCGTATAGAAATAGGTAATGCCAGCTTTTTCAAAAGCTTCCGCATATTCTTCCTGGAAAATTTGGGCAAAAATTTCCTTAAACAAACCATCATAGCGTTTGGAGATGGTGTCTTTGGTGGAAAACCATAAATCCTGCTTGGTCGCTAAAGCATACTGGAAACAAGCATGGGCGAAAGAACGAATGGATTGTTGCCGGTTGTGCATACCCTGAATAATATCCCCTGCTTGCAGCTGGGCAATGGTTTCCCGGATTTGTTCGCCGTTTTCCCCGGTGAAAACCAGTTCTGCTTTACCTGCAGTGGGCGTTACCATTTCAACCCCCCGATACACATCGCCATAGGCGTGGCGGGCAATGGTTATCGGTTTTTTCCAGCCTCGTACCAAAGGCTCTATGCCTTTAACCAGAATCGGCGCCCGGAATACCGTGCCGTCCAGCAAGGCTCTTAAGGTGCCGTTGGGGCTTTTCCACATTTGATGCAGCTTATATTCTTCCATCCGTTGGGCGTTGGGGGTAATGGTGGCGCATTTGACGCCTACACCATAGCGTTTGATGGCCATCGCCGCATCCGTGGTCACCTGATCTTCGGTTTCATCGCGATGAGCCAAGCCCAAATCGTAGTATTCGCTCTTTAAATCCACAAAGGGTAAAATCAATTGCTCTTTAATCATTTGCCAGAGGATACGGGTCATTTCGTCCCCATCCAACTCAACCAACGGGGTCTTCATCGGGATTCTGCTCATAGTTTTCTCCTTCATTAAGTTTTTTTATGTAAATGGTGCGCCGTTCGGTGATCACCACGTCCATGCGCACGTCGTGTTCCTCCGCCGGCAATTTAACGGCCAGGGACATCTCCCGGCACAAGGCCACTTTGAAACAGGAGGCTTGTTTAAGATAGCGGTCGTAGTAGCCGCCGCCATAGCCCAAACGCCGGCCTTGCAAATCGCAGGACAAACAAGGCACAATGGCCAATTCAATCCGGTTGGGCGCCAATTGGGGTTGATCGGCCCCCGGCTCCTGCACGCCAAAAGCCCCGGGGGACAATTGGCGCAGAGAAGCGATCCAACGGGCTTCCATCAGGCCTTTTCCAATGATTTTTGGCAGAGAGACGATTTTTCCATTGGCCAAAGCGTTTTCCAATATGGGAAAAGTGTCAATTTCCCGGCCCTTGGAGGCATAGCAAAAAACGCTTTCCGCCTGCCGGTATTCCGGCAAGGCCAAAAGCCGGGAGACAATCAGCGCATCGCCGATCATCAATTCGCCGCTATCCGTATATTCCAGCCGGCGTTTGCAAAATTCCCGCCATTGTTTTTTGTCCATGCTGTCGCCCCCTTGCGTTGTTTTTGCGGCTAACGCCGTCCCGCGCCGATCGCTCCGGCGGCCAAACCGCCCCTCGTTGTATGGCCTATCGCAATCAGCTAAAACATTCCGCTTCTGCCCTACCTCAAAATCAGGCTTCCCGCGGGCGGGAAAGCTTTGCCGCCAGGCGTGAAACGCCCGGCCCGTCGATGGTAGCCGCCCGCTTCGCCTTGATTAAAATAGGCGGCGGGTTTTTGCATGAGAAACGCCGTTGCCAGTTGTTTCAGGGCGGCCGTCTAGCGGCGGTTAAAGAAAATGTATGACGCCGTTTTCAATTTTTTCAATCACCGCCAAAGATTCCAAACGGCAGCCTTTTTGACGAATTCGGGCGCCGCCGCCTTGGAAAGCTTTTTCGATAACCGCGCCGAAGCCCAGCAATTCCGCTCCGGCCTGTTCCACCAGGGAAATTAGACCCAGCCCCGCTTCCCCATGGGCCAAAAAATCGTCGATGATCAAAATTTGGTCTTGGGGGCTGAGGAATTTTTTTGCCACCCGGGCCAGAGAAACCGTGCCCTTGGTAAAGGATTTGACTTCGGCGGCGTACACGTCTTCCACCATCGTGTTGGGGGCGGTTTTTTTAGCGAACACCACCGGTACGTTGCCAAATACCATGGCGGTGGTTACCGCTACGGCAATGCCGGAGGCTTCCATGGTCAAAATTTTTGTTGGCTGCAGGTCGGGAAAACGGGATTTAAATTCCCGGCCGATTTCCAACAAAAAAGCGATGTCGATTTGATGGTTTAAAAAAGAATCCACTTTGACGATTTCCGTACCCAGGGCAAAACCATCCTGAACGATTCGTTCTTTTAGCGCTTGCATGTTTCTCTCCTCTTGATTTAACGGCTTAGGCCTTGCGGCTGCAGCTACAATAGCCTTTCGGACGGCAAATTTACTCTAAGGGAGCGCCGCAATTGGCGCAGAATTTTCCCGTGGGGTCTATTTTGGCGCCACAATTGGCGCAGGTTTTTTCTTGGGGCACGGCTGTGCCGCAATTGGCGCAAAAACGGCTGCCAGGGGGAACGGCCGCGCCGCAATTGGCGCAAACGGCGCCGGAAGCGGCCTGGGCGGCTGCCTGAGGCGCGGCGGCTTTGATGTCGGCGATTTCCTGATTATAGGCGTTGATTTGGCTTTGAATCTCTTGCATTTGATAGACGATAGACATGGCGTCGGCGTCTAATTCCTGGCCGTCGCAAGCTTTTTGCCAATACAATTCGCCCAATTGGTATTTTAAACCCTCGATTTTTTTATTTTCGCCGGAAATTTTGGCGTTTAATTTGGTGATTTCAATCATGTCGCCGGCTCCCGCCGCTGCATTTTTGGTCACGCTGGTAATTTTATCTAAAAATGCCATATTGGCTAACCTCCTATATGTATGTTTTCTTGATTTTGATGTTTTGAATAGAGAAAATATGGAGAAAGGCCTGTTACCGACCTAGTTGCCCATAACGGGCATGGCGTAAAGCCTTTGTCGGGGAGGCCGCCTTTTTATGCCGCTTGTTTGGCGACGTATTTGGCTGCAAAAGCTGCAAAATTTGCTCCAGCAGTGGATTTGCAAGCGCCGCTTGGCGCAAAAGGTCAGCCTACCTTGATGTGAAATGGATATTTTTTAGCTATACTTGCGTATAACCCGCCAATATGTATAACTAAATATATTATATATGAAAAACGTCCTGCTGCCAATACTTTGGTTATTTTTCCTTTGTTTGCATAGCAGGGGAAAGCGGCGGCGGTTTTTATGTAAAAATGCCTTGAAACGAAAGCAAACGAACGTTGATCAAGGCATTTTTTGCATAAATTTTATGACGGGCCGGTTTTATTGCCGATCTAAAGCGGCCAAAGCCCGTTTGCCGATATCCCGGCGGTAATATACCCCGGGGAAATGGATTTTTTGTATTTCTTCATAAGCTTTGTCCCGGGCCTGAGCCAGGTTGGGCGCTACGGCGGTGACGCCCAACACCCGTCCGCCGGCGGTTACCAGCCGGCCATCCTGCATTTTGGTGCCGGCATGATACAAAACCGCCCCGTCGATATGGCCGATTTCAATCGGCAAGCCACTTTCATAGGAACCGGGATAGCCTTTGGAAGCGGCGATAACGCAGCAGGCGGCTTCGTCGCTGAAACGCACTTCCGTTTCCGCCAGTTTTTCTTCCGCTACCGCCTGCATAATGGTAAGCAAATCGCTTTGCAGCAGAGGCAATACCACCTGGGCTTCCGGATCGCCAAAGCGGCAATTGTATTCAATGACTTTCGGCCCGTCGGCAGTTAGCATCAAGCCGAAATACAGACAGCCTTTAAACGGGCGCCCCTCCCGATTCATCGCTTCCATGGTGGGCAGGAAAATTTCCTCTCGGCAGCGGCGGGCAATTTCCGGCGTATAATAGGGGTTTGGGGCTACCGTGCCCATGCCGCCGGTGTTGGGGCCCATATCCCCGTCGCCAATGCGCTTATGATCCATGGAGGAAACCATCGGCGCCATCACATGTCCGTCGGTAAAGGCCAGCACGGAAACTTCCGGGCCGGTTAAATATTCTTCAATCACGATATGGTCGCCGGAGGCGCCGAATTTTTTATCTTCCATGATCACGGTCACGGCTTGATCCGCTTCTTGCCGGTCTTGGCAAACAAACACCCCTTTGCCCAAGGCCAGGCCGTCGGCTTTGACAACCAAGGGATAGGCGGCCTGGGACAAATAGTCCCGGGCTTCGTCTATGCTGTCGCAGACCTGATAAGCGGCTGTGGGAATGTGGTATTTGCGCATCAATTCTTTGGCAAAAACCTTGCTGCCTTCGATAGCCGCGGCTTTTTTGTCCGGGCCGAAACAGGGAATGCCGATGGCGTTTAGCGCGTCCACCGCTCCCAGCACCAAAGGATCGTCCTGAGCCACCACGGCAAAATCGATGCCTTCCTTGGCGGCAAATTGGCAAATGGCGTCAATATCCTTAGGGCCGATGGGCACGCATTCCGCTTGGGCGGCAATGCCGCCGTTACCCGGCAGGGCATAAATCCGGCTGACTTGGGGATTTTCGGCAATTTTTTGAATCAGTGCATGTTCGCGGCCGCCGCCGCCTACAACCATAATTTTCATAGTTTTCCTCCCGATTAATGATGGAATAGACGGCTGCCGGTAAAGACCATGACGATGCCCCGTTTGTTGCAGGCTTCGATTACCACGTCATCGCGAATGGAGCCGCCGGGCTGGGCAATATAGCCTACGCCGCTGCGGGCGGCCCGGGCAATATTGTCATCAAAGGGGAAAAAGGCGTCGCTGCCCAAAGAAACGTCTTGGAAGCCGCGTAAAAATTCCGCCTTTTCGCTTTCCAACAATGCTTGCGGCCTTTCGGTGAAGAAATCCGCCCATACATTGACCCCCAATACATCCTCGGGATTGCGAGATAAATATACGTCGATGGCGTTATCCCGCACCGGTTTGGGTAAATCCTCCCGAAAGGGCAGATCCAACACATAGGGATGTTGCCGCAAATGCCATAAATCCGCCTTGTCCCCGGCCAAACGGGTGCAATGGATGCGGGATTGTTGGCCGGCGCCTACGCCGATGGTTTGGCCGTCTTTGGTATAGCAGACGGAATTGGACTGGGTATATTTTAAAGTGATCAAGGCGATCAGCAAATCCCGTTCGGCTTCCGGGGGAATTTCCTGCTTGACGGTGACCACGTTTTTCAGCAGATAGCGGTCGATCAGCAGATGATTGCGCATTTGTTCAAAACGAATGCCGAACACCTCTTTGGTTTCCATTTCCGGCGGCTGATAATCCTCGTCGATGGCCACGATATTGTAATTGCCCTTGCGTTTGTTTTTCAAAATGGCTAGGGCTTCCTCTTCGTAGCCGGGGGCGATGATGCCGTCGCTAACTTCATGGGCGATAATTTCCGCCGTGGCCACGTCGCAGACGTCGCTGAGGGCAATCCAATCGCCAAAGGAACTCATGCGATCCGCGCCCCGGGCCCGGATATAGGCGGCGGCCAAGGGGCTGAGTTCCGCTTCCGGCGGCACAAAATACATGCGGCGCAGAGTATCGTTAAGCGGCAGTCCGCAGGCGGCGCCGGCAGGGCTGACATGTTTAAAGGAGGCGGCGGCAGGCAGTCCGCAGGCGGCTTTGATTTCCGTGGTTAGTTGCCAGGCGTTCAGCGCGTCGAGAAAATTGATATAGCCGGGGCGGCCGTTGAGAATGGTTAAAGGCAATTCCCCTTGGGCCGCATAGATGCGGGCCGGTTGTTGATGGGGGTTGCAGCCGTATTTTAGCACAAATTCTTTCATAAGCTTATTGTCCTCCGTTTTTGTTCCAGACGATTTGCCGCCATCCGCCTTGGGGCAGCCATTCCGCCGTCCATAGGGATACTTTATTGTCCGGGTTCAGGCTGCGCCAGATTTGTTCTCCCAGGCTTTCCCCATCCGGGGGCAGGGGGAAAACCGGCGGTTCCCCGGCAAAGCTGGGCAAAGGCGCGCCATCCCCGGCATAGGTGTGGATTAAATGGCCAAACCCCGCTTGGGGTTGGGCATATTCGTAAAAATAGCGGCGCACATCCTGGTCGGCCAGTCCGCGTTTGATAATCGACAGGCAATAGGAAAAGCCTTGTTCCGTATGGCGCAACAAACCGCTAATTCTCGGGGTATAGTTGGGGGCGTCGGGTTCATAGACGCGCTTGCGCAAAGCCTGGGCAAAGCTTTGGCCTTGGGACAAAGCTTCGGCGACGTCATCGGTTTGGTCGCCGTTGGTCACCGCCAGATCGGTCTCCATCTGCCGCACCGGCCAGTAGAGAATCAGCGAAGGGTCGCTGAGCAATTCCGGGCGATAGGCCTGGGTACGCAGGCCGTTTTTTTCCAGGACGAAGATACGATTACGGCTGTTGACGCTACGGCCCATGATAAAGTAGGCGGCCATACCCCGGCCGTCCGGGGTCAGGCCTAACAATATGCCCCGTCCCGGATAGGGATTTTGGGCCAAATAGGTTTGCAGATCGCTCATATTTCTCTCCCCGTTTTCTTTTCTCCTTGGCCTAAATAAGCATAGGCTAAAGGGATATATTGCAATTGACCGTTTAGCCGGCTGGACTGCATCAGCACGATATCCGTGGTGGGCTGGGTTAAGCTTGGCCAGTTTTGAGCAAAATCCTGCCAGTGAAAATCCGCCGGAACCGGAGCTTGCCGCAGCAGGGTAATATGGGGACGAAAGGGACGTTCCTCAGGGGCGAAGCCCAGGCGGCACAAGCGGCTTAACAGCAGCCTTTGCAAAATCATTAATTCTTGATTCGGCTCTATGCCCAGCCAGCAAACGTCGCCGCCGGCCCGGCGAAAGCGGCCGTAAGCCCCGGTTTTCAGCGTAAAAGCCCGGCAACGGGCGGCCGCCTGTTTCATGGCTTCGGCGGCGGCTTGCGGATTTTGGCTTTCTCCAAGAAAGACCAGGGTAAGATGATAATGATCCGGGCTGGGCGGCCTGCCGCCGTTTAACGTTTCTTTCAGGGCTAAGGCCTGCCGGCGCAGCAATTCCCGGTTGGCGGGAGAAAACTCCACGGCGATAAACAAACGCATAGACGTTCCCCCTTGTCCGCCGGGGTTTTTCCCGGCTATGACGGCCGCCGCCGGTAACTTGGCGGCGTTTTTCTATCATTATAGCAAATATCGGCCATTTGTCCAATATAATGGGACAAATCTTTATCTTTTTTTGCCCGGGCTTTTCTTGAAATTTGTTTGATTATAAGGTATACTGTACTATGTATGATTATCAAATTTTATGTGAATATCGGATTTGAGGTGATGCCTTTGGATAAGGTAAAACGGCGCTTTGGCGACCGTCCCGACGGCGCTTTGGTGCGGGATGCCGATTCCTTGCATGTATTTATACCCTATATTTTGCGCAATCGTGCCGACGCGGAAGCATACATCAGCGAAACCATTGATCTTACGGCAATCAACGCCTGGCTAAAAGAACAAAATGACAAAAACCCTGCGTACCACTATAGCTTTTTTCAGGTTTTTGCCGCGGCAATGTTAAAAACCGTGGTTTTGCGGCCGAAAATGAATCGTTTTATACAGGGCCGCCGTCTTTATCAACGCAATCATTTAAGTTTAGCTTTCGTGGCCAAAAAAAAGTTTAGCGACAACGGCGCGGAATCTTTGCTGATGCGGCGCTTTGAGGACGATTGTACCGTGCATACGGTGCACGACGCCATTTATGACGAAGTATCCAAAGTGCGCTCCGGCGGCAACGACCATTCTACCGACGTGATCAATGTTTTGGCCAAAATGCCCCGCTGCCTGTTGCGGGTGGTCTCATTCCTTTTACGCTTTTTGGATTATTACGGACGGGTTCCCCAGGCTATGATCAAGGACGAGCCGGATTATGCCAGCGTTTATATTTCCAATTTGGGTAGCATAAAATTACATGCCGGTTATCATCATTTAAACAATTGGGGCACCAATTCCATTTTTATGGTGATCGGCGAAAAATATATGGCCCCTTATTTCGACGCCCAAGGCAACGTTACCATGAAGGAATCTTTGGATATCGGCATTACCCTGGACGAACGAATTGCCGACGGTTATTATTATGCGAAAACCATTAAATTGTTTAAGTACTTATTACAGCATCCGGCCTTATTGGAACGGCCGGCCAACGAGGTGGTAGATTATGAGTAGTTTTCAATGTCATTATGCCTATGCCGCTAACCTGGACGATAAGGTAAAGACCCCTTGGTTGGCCAATTATGGCAAAGTGCCTTTCCATATTCAATATCCCGACGGCTCCATGGCGGATTTGTTGCAGGAAACGGCGGAAAAATACGGCGACTATATCGCCTACGATTTTATGGGCCGTTCCGTTACCTATCGCCGCTTTATGGAAGAAATAGACCGTTTGGCCAGGGCCTATGCCGCTTTGGGCGTAAAAGAAAACGACAAGGTTACTATATGTATGCCCAATTCCCCCCAAGGGGTGGCCAGCTTCTATGCCTTGAATCGTATCGGCGCCATCGCCAATATGATTCACCCCCTTTCCAGCGAAGGGGAAATCATTTTTTACCTGCAGGATTCCCAAAGCGTGGCCGCTTTGACTCTGGATCAATTTTATCCTAAGTTTGCCGCCATTGCCCAACAAGTCAAACTGCCCAAATTGGTGGTGGCCAGCGTTGGCGATGCTTTGTCTCCGCTGAAAAAAGTCGGCTACCGGCTGACCGTAGGGCGGAAAATGCCCGCCGTACCGGAAAACGCAGAAGGCGTGGTGTTGTGGCGGGATTTCCTGGCTGCCGGCGACGCCTATACCGGTTCTTATCGGGTTGAAAGAAAAGGGGACGATCCGGCGGTGATCCTCTATAGCGGCGGCACCAGCGGCGCTACCAAGGGCATATTGCTGACCAATATGAATTTCAACGCCCTTTCCCGGCAAACCATCGCTATGGATACCAATTTTCAGCCCGGGGATAAGATTTTGGCGGTTATGCCCATGTTCCACGGTTTTGGCTTGGGAATTTCCATTCATACCTTCCTGACCAACGGCGGTCGCTGCATTTTGGTGCCCCGGTTTAACGCCCAAACCTATGCGGGGATGATCAAAAAACAACGGCCCAATTATATCGCCGGCGTACCCACTTTATACGAGGCGCTGCTGCGCAATGAGGAAATGAACGGCGTGGATTTGTCCTGCCTCAAAGGGGTTTTCTCCGGCGGCGATTCCCTTTCCATCGAATTGAAAAAGAAATTCGACGCTTTTTTGGCGGAACATAACGCCTCGGTAAAAGTGCGGGAAGGCTATGGCACCACCGAATGTGTCACCGCCAGCTGCTTGACCCCCTATCATATGTCCCGGGACGGCAGTATCGGCTTCCCCTATCCCGATACCTATTATAAAATTGTCAAACCCGGCTCCACGGAAGAAGTACCCTATGGCGAAGAAGGGGAAATCTGCCTCACCGGCCCGTCGATGATGCGGGAATATGTCAACCAACCCCAGGAAACCGCCGATACCCTGAAAAAACATGCCGACGGCCTGGTATGGCTGCATACCGGGGATTTGGGAGTTATGGACGAACAAGGCTTCATCTATTTCCGCCAGCGGATCAAACGGATGATCGTTTCCTCCGGCTATTCCATATATCCTTCCCATCTGGAAAATATTATCGACGCCCATCCGAAAGTGCAGATGAGCTGCGTCATCGGCGTGCCGGATCCACTGAAGATTCAAAAAGTCAAGGCTTTTGTCATGTTGAAACCGGAATACGCCGCTACTGCGGAAGTCAAGGAAGAATTGATGGATTATTGCCGCCGCAACATCGCCAAATATTCTTTACCCTACGATATTGAATTTAGGGAAGAATTGCCGAAAACTTTGGTGGGCAAGGTAGCCTATCGGATTTTGGAAGAAGAGGAAGCTGCCAAACGGGCCGCCCAGACGGAAACCCCGGCGGATATGCCGGCGGAAGAACCCCGGGAAGAATTGCTGGAGCAACCGGCTATTTAGCCTGGAAAAATCAGCCCTGTTTTTGCCGGGATTGCTTGACTACATAACGGAATCGTTTATGTTATGGGAATTATTTTAATAAAGGCTTTACAGGCGACGGGGATTTTTCCGTCGCCTGTTGCTTTTACACATCGTTATAGGCTTGTCAGAATCTGCCGCAACTGATATGATATTGCCGTATATTGCTTATCAAATCATGGAGAAAGGCAGGAGAGGAAAATGCCGGCGGCGGAAAAAAGTGGAGAAAAGTGCATGATGGGGAAAAAAAGTGATGAAATGTATATGACAGCGGCGGAAAAAGCGGAGAAATTTTTTTTGGCAGGCTACAACTGTGCGCAAAGCGTGTTAATGGCTTTTGGCGATTATACCGATATGGACGAAAAAACCGCCGCCAAATTTGCCTCGTCGTTTGGCGGCGGCTTGGGCCGGTTGCGGGAGGTTTGCGGCGCTTTTAGCGGCCTTTGCATGGCGTTGGGCCTGATATATGGCGATTATCCGCCGGAAGACCGGGAAGGCAAACGGCGGCAATATGCCATAGTGCAGGCGTTGGCCGGCCAATTCAAAGAACAAAATGGCGCTTTGCGTTGCGCCGATTTGCTGCAATTGCCCGGCTGTTCCGATCCTACCCCTGACCGGCGTAGCGACGCTTATTATAAAAAGCGGCCTTGCGCCAGAATCGTCTTTGACACGGCGCGACTTCTGGAAGAATATTTGCTGCAACATGGACAGGACGAGAAAAAAGAGGCCTAAAGCCGCTTAAGCGTATAGGAATGGCGGGAAATAGCGGGAAATGGCGGGAAATGGCGGGGGATGGTCGGTTATGCCGGCTTTCTCCGTTGTTTGCCAATGGAAGGAAGCCGCCGCTGTATTCGTCTATAACCCCAGGCTTTGCAGGCTGTTTGTCAAGGGGATGGCAAATAAAAAAGACGAAACGCTTGTTTCGTCCTGTGCATCCGTATATTTTTTTGTGTGCCAGCGGAAGAAGCCGGTTTTGCCAAGCCGCTTTGGGATCACGGCGTCTTTGTTGTCCGTCAGTCTGATACAGGCAAGGAATGGCATTGCCCAACCTGGCGCCTGAATGATAGGGGTAAAGAGGGGTGAAGCTGCCGCTTATTCTGCCGGAGTGGGTTTTTGCCCGTAGTATTTTTCGAAAACGTCCTGAGCGGCCCGTTCCGCCGCCGCCACCATTTCCAGATAATGGTTATAAAAAGCCCGGCCCTCTTCGGTAATGGTGGAGCCATGGGCGCCGTCGCGGCTGATCAATTGCAGGCTAAATTCTTCTTCCGCCTGTTTGATGATGCGCCACGCTTTGCTATAGGCCATTTCCATTTCTTTGGCGGCCATATTTAAAGAGCCGAAACGGTCGATACCATCCAGCAGTTGGGCGATACCTCGTCCGAAGCCATGACCGTCGTAGCGGCCTTCCCGGCGCAAGGTCAGCCTGGTTTTTAAAATATATTGATCGCCTTTGGCGTTTACAATCATTTTCTTATCCATGTATAAAGCATAAACCAAAAATTTACCTTTGTCAATAAGCCGATACCGGGAAAAGCAGGAAAATATTGGGGCGGATTGCGGTTGTTTCCCGGCGGCCATTCGTGATAAAATAGAAAAATGAAGAACCTGCCGCCGGACGGCGCTTGTTCCCGGGCCGCTATAACCCCTTTGGCTCAACGCTAAAAACCGGCGAAAATATTTTTCCTTCCGGCGCAAGATTTTTGCCGCCGGCCTTGTATTTATAACGTAATCAGGAGGTCGAGACATGGAGCGTCTCACCGACGAACAATTGGCGGCCTTGGTTTTGGCCGGCGACGGCCAGGCTTTCGCCCAAATCGTGGAACGATATCAAAAGCAGATTTTCGCTTTGGCCTATCGCCTGGGCGGCGATTACGACGAAGCGAAGGATATGGCCCAAGAGGCTTTTATTCGCATTTATAACGAAATGCATCGTTATGATCCCCAGCGGCGTTTTTTTCCCTGGATGTATCGGGTGGCGCATAATTGTTGCGTGAATCTGCTGCAAAAACGGCCCAAAGATCTTTCTCCCCTGGATGACGTGGGCGAATTTCGGCCTTCGCTAAATGCGGCGGAGAATCCGGAACAACGATATGCCCAACGGGAATTTGGTGAAAGTTTGACCAGGGCGCTGAGACAATTGCCAGAACATTATCGCACGCCGATCGTATTAAAATATTTGGAAGGTTTCAGCTATCAGCAAATTAGCGCCCTTTTGGATATTTCTCAATCCGCGTTGGAAAGCCGCCTGTTTCGCGGTCGAAATATGCTGCGCAAACTGCTGCAGGAAGAGTTGGACTAATATCCCGGCGGGACTACCGCCTGCCGTGAAAATAAAATTTTGCAACGAAACGAAGGATGAAAATGATGATCAAGTGTCGCGACGTGGAACGTCTTAGCCAATTGTATATAGACGGACGGCTGAGCCCGGAGCAAACTTTCGCTTTGCGCCGCCATCTGAGCCAATGCCCTCGTTGCGCCGCCTTGTATCAGCAGACAGTTCAATTGGACCGGTTGCTGAGCGAATATATGCCGGCGGTGGAACCGCCCGCCGGTTTTGTAGATGACGTTATGGCCGCTTTGCCCGCCAATCCGCCTCGGGTTTTGCGACGCAAAACTCGACGGCAATTGCGTCCTGGGGCCGCGGTGGCGGCGGCTTTGTTGCTGGCCGCCGGTATTTACGGCGCTTTGCAATTGCCCTTGGCCGGCGGAACCCCGGCGTTGTTGGCCAGCGGTGAGGAGCCGGAGCCTTTGGCTTGGCAGGAGCAGGCGGCGGAACCCCAACCGGTTTACGCCCAAGTCGACGTTTCCGACGGCGAAGACGTGACAACGCCGGTGGGAGAAGAGGAAGAAAACGATACGCCGGAGCAGGCGGAAAATCAACCGGCCAAAGAGGATGACGCCTCCTATAGCGGCGGCGCTTATTTGCCTACGGTGGCTTACAGCAAGGAAAGCGTGGGCAGCTATTCGATGATTCTTTTGGCCGCTTATGAAGATTACGACGCCATACGCCCCCATGTTAGCGGGGATACGGTTTCCTATTATTTGCGGGTAGACGGTAAGCTACAGTTGTGGCAGGTGAATTTGCATGACGGCCAGGATCCCCACTTTGTGCAGACGGTGGAGAATATGCCCGGTTTGAGTCAAATTGCCGGCTTTACCGATGAAAGCGAAGCCTATGGCTACGCCTATTATGCCGCCGTTTCCCCAGACGGCGTCAGCCGGGCGGTAAATTGCGGCGGCGAAGCCAAGGGCATATATGTGGCTTCCGTGGCCCAAGAAGGTTCGGCCCGCTTGGTAAGCGATCTAGGCGGCGGGCGTTTGATATCCTGGGGCGACAACAATAAATTCCTGTTCACCGACGAAAACGGTTTGTTGCATGTATATTATGTGGCCGAAAATCAGGAATTGTTGCTATACGCCAATAGCGTGAGAAGCGCCGCCTGGGCTGAGGATGGGCATACCGTGGTGTTTTCCGGCTATGACAGCGCCGCCGGCCATTATAATATTTATAAAGCGACTTTGCCTTAGCGTTGGTTTACCGCATCGTCTGTAAGGCGCCAAGACTTATGGCAAAGCGGCACAAAAAAATTAAGACCTGTTGCAGAATATATATTTTCTGCAGCAGGTCTTTTGAAATATGCTGTTTATTGCCATAATTAAAGGTTATATTTGCAGAATCTGCGCTCATATGCAAAGGGTGCAGATTTGGCATATCTATAAAAATCATAAGAAAGGGTAGGTGTTATTGTAAATGTGGAAATTGATGGAACCGATTCAAGTAGGTAGTTATACTTTTAAAAACCGTATTGTGATGGCACCCATGGAAACCAGGCTGTCCACCCCCATTGGGGATACCAGCCAGGAAATGTGCGATTATTATGCTGAACGAGCAAAAGGTGGCGCGGCTGCCATTATTGTGGAAAACACGTTTGTGGATTCCATTGCCTCCCGTTCATCCCTATCATCCAGCGGCCTAAATACCGATCATCTTATTGCCGGGAAATTTCGGCTGGCGGAAGCGATCAAAAACAACGGGGCGGTGGCGATTATTCAATTGTCGCATGGCGGTCTGCAAGCCAACGCTGCTGCAGTGCCAGGCCAGGAAGCGCTGGCTCCTTCTGCTGTTGCCAGCAAATTTGTAGGCCGCATGCCACGGGCGCTAACCGTGGAGGAAATTGTGGCAATTGAAGACGCCTTTGCACAAGCGGCTGCCAGAGCCAAACAGGCCGGTTTTGATGGGGTTGAGATTCACGGCGCCCATGGCTATCTGATTTGCAGCTTTTTGAGCCCCTATACCAATAAACGCACCGATCAATATGGCGGTAGTTTGGAAAATCGGGCCCGTTTTGCTTTGAATATTGTTCGCAAAGTGCGGGAACAGGTGGGTAAGGATTTTCTGGTAGGCTTTCGTATTAGCGGCGCCGAATATGTGGAAGGCGGCCTGACCATAGAAGATACCACAGCTTATGGTAAAATGTTGGAAGAAATGGTGGATTATATTCATGTATCCGTTGGCAACTATGAAACCATGGCCCAATGGATGATATCTCCTATGTACCGCCCGGCAGCGGCGATTGTGGATTTGGCCGCCGCCATGAAAAAGGCTGTAAGTAAATGTAAGGTGATCACCGTTAACGCCCTGACCCCGGAAACCGGGGAAAAAGCTTTGGAAGAAGGGGCTGCTGATTTGGTGGCTTATGGCCGTCCGCTGATTGCCGATCCATATCTGCCCAATAAAATCAAGGAAGGCCGTTTGGAGGATGTGCGGCCATGTATGCGGGGACATGAAGGCTGCATTTCCCTGTTCTTTGCCGGTTGCCCCATTCGTTGCGAGGTCAATCCCCAGGTTGGCCGGGAGCGGGAATATCGTATATGCCCCACTTCTCATCCCAAAAAAGTGGTGGTGGTAGGCGGAGGTATGGCCGGTATGGAAGCCGCCCGGGTAGCTGATTTGTATGGCCATCGGGTTATTCTTGTGGAAAAGAGCAATCGCTTAGGCGGTCACTTTGAGGAAGCCAGCGCCCCCGGTTTTAAGGAAGGGGCCAGAGGCGTGTTGAATTGGGCGCGGACGCAAATTAAAAAATCTGGCGTGCAGCTGATGATGGAAACGGAAGCCACCCCCCAACTGATTCGGGACTTGCAGCCAGATGCGGTGATTCTGGCGGTGGGCTCCCGGTATATTACCCCGGCGATTCCTGGTATAGAATCGTCCATAACTGCAGAAAAAGCACTGTTGGATAAGGGTTGTGTGGGACAACATGTGGTGGTTATCGGCGGCGGTTTGGTCGGCGCTGAAACAGGCTTGGAATTGGCACAGTCCGGTAAACAAGTGACCATTTTGGAAATGCTGTCGGATATTGTCACTCAAGATGAACCTTTGTCCCAAATTGCCATCAAAGGGGAATTGGCCGCTGCTGGTGCAACGGTGATTACTAGCGCCACAGTAAAGGAAATCAATGGCCGTCAGGTTGCTTTTGACAAGGATGGCTGCTGCAAGGTGGTGGAAGGAGATACGGTAATTGCCGCATTGGGTTTGGAGGCAAGAAAAGATTTGGTGGACAAGCTGAAAGAGGTATGCCCGGAAACCTATGTGATTGGCGACGCCGTACAAGGACGGAAATTGTTTCAATGCAATCATGAGGCATGGCAGGCGGTACGGAAGCTCAGTGGAGCATTTTCCGCATAAATATGCCGGGGTTTACGGACACAATCCCCGTAATAGAACGTTATGTTCTATTACGGGGATTCATTTTTTATTTGGGGTTTTGCACTTTCGGCATACAGGTCTCTAATGTTGTTTTGTCAACGCGCTGTTATTGCCAAAATTTGCCAAAAAGAAAGCTTGGGTTTAAAGGCCGCAATAGCAATGGGGAATAGCGGCGTAAACGGCGGCGCAACGAACCAGATCGTCTTTCCAGGTGATTTCATTGGCGGCGTGGGCCTGATCCTCCCGTCCCGGTCCCAAACCGACGCAAGGAATGCCGTAGCGGCCCATAATCGACACGCCGTTGGTAGAAAAGGTCCATTTTCCCACTTGCGGTTGTTGGTATAGGCGTTGAAAAGCGGCGACGGCGGCTTGCAAAGCCGGATGATCCGGCGGCAAAACCCAGGCGGGAAAATAACAGTCGCTGGGATAGATCACGCCCCGCCAGGAAGGGGATTGATAGCGGTATAAAGATACCTGGGCCTGGTGCCGTTGCACCGCCGGCAAGGCGGCGATTTCCGCCAAAGCGTTTTGCCAGGTTTCTCCCCAGGTCAAGCGGCGGTCTATGGATACGGCGCACATATCCGCTACGGCGCAGCGGGAAGGGGATTGAAAAAAGATTTGGCTAACCGCCAGGCTGCCTTTGCCCAAAAAAGGATCGTAGGCCAAGCGTTGATGCAATTCCTGCAATTGGGGTATGATTTCCGCCATTTTATAAATGGCGTTATCGCCCCGTTCCGGAGCGGAGCCGTGGCAGGACAGGCCTTTTACTTCCACGCGGATTTCCATCCGTCCCCGTTGCCCCCGGTAAATATGGCCGTCGGTGGGTTCGGTCAATACCACGAATTCCGGACGCAGGCCATCCTCTTCAATAATATATTGCCAGCATAAACCATCGCAATCTTCTTCCTGCACGGTGGCGCTGACCATAATTTGACATTCATCCGGCAACAATTGCAAATCTTTGATAATTTTTCCGCCATACACTGCCGCTGCAATGCCGCCCAATTGATCGGAGGCGCCGCGGCCGCCGATTTCTTGGGCATTTTCATAGCCTTGATAGGGGTCAAAACGCCAATTGGCAGCTTCTCCTATGCCTACGGTATCGATATGTCCGTCGTAGGCGATCAGCCGGGGACCGTGGCCGATGAAGCCTAACACGTTGCCTAGGGGATCGATTTCCACCCGGTCGTATCCCAAGTCCAGCATTTCTTTTTCCACGCGGCGGCATACCTGTTCTTCCCGGCAGCTTTCGCCGGGAATGGCGATAAGTTCCCGCAAAAAGCGACTGATAGCCGGCAAATATGCCTTAGCCGCCGCTGTGATGGCAGATGGTTCCATGATCGCAACACCCTTTCCTAAAAAATTTTGCCGCAGGGCTAAATAGCTTCTGCGGCAAAAGTTCGCTGTTTATTTGGTTAATCCTGCCGGGGCCGCCCCCAAAAGAACAGGGCCACCGTGCCCGGTCCGGTATGGCTGCCAATGGTGGTGCCCACATGATTGATTTCCACCGGTCCGTTTAAATGGGGAAAGCTTTCTTCTACCAAGGCGGCTACCGCCTGGGCGTCTTCCAGACAAGCGGATTGGCTGATATAGCATTTGCCGTCGTATTGCAAACCGCCTTGGGCGTTTTGGCGCATTTTTTCAACGATTTCTTTGATTACCCGTTTTTTGGTACGGATTTTGGCTCTAGGAATCAGCCGTCCTTTATCGTCCATGTTCAATAAAGGGCAAATATCCAAAATGGAGCCGATGGTACCGGCGGTTTTGGATATACGTCCGCCGCGAATGTAAAAGGTTAAATCGGTGGAGAAAAACCAATGGTGGACCTGAAGCTTATGGGCTTCCGCCCAGGTATAAATTTGTTCCACGTTCATTCCCTGATCCTGCAAATCCGCCAATTTGTCCATAAGCAAACCATAGCCTGAGGAAGCGCCCAAAGAATCCACAATATAGATTCGCCGCTGGGGATATTGTTTCCGGAGGATTTTTTGCGCGGCAAAAGCCGAGTTGGACACGCCGGAAATGCCGGAAGACAAACAAACATGCAGCACATCCAAACCTTCATCCAAAAATTGGCTGAAATAATCGCAAAACTCTGTAACGTTTACCTGAGAAGTGCGGGTGGAAGCGCCGTCAGCCATAGCCTGGTAAAATTCGTCGTAGGATATGCTTTTCCCCAAATCGTCCACATATTCCCGCTCGTCCAAAAAGAAATGGAAAGGAATATAGGCGATGTCCCGCTTTTGCAAATGCTCCAAACTTAAATCCGCCGTGGAGCAACAGCTGAGTTGAAAGGTTTTCATCTTTATCATCCTTTGCCTGCGCCTTTGGTTGACAGTTATTGATACACATGTTATTCTATCAAGTAAAGGATAATGTTGCAAATACATTCTGGATGAAAATGCAAGTTATTAATACAAATTATTAAATTTGTATGGTTTTGGTAATGATGATTGATAAGCGAATTTTAAAAACAAAAAAGAATTTAAAAGACACAATGGTGCTGTTGTTGGCGGAAAAACCTTTTGAACAAATTACCGTTACGGAAATTTGTAAAGTTTCCGCCACCAGCCGGGTAACTTTTTATAGCCATTTTGCCGATAAATATGAATTATTGGAAGAAATGTTTCAAGATATGGTGGAATGGGCCACCGGTAATTTTTTCCGTTTGCAGCGGTTGAACAATAGCGACGGCGATGTGGCCAAAGGTTGGCTGAACGTATTGGATAGCATATTTGCCCTGTTTCGGGAAAAACAGGCCTTTTTGCGCCATGCCACCCTGGAGGAAAATCCCTATCTATATTTTTGCTTTTCCCGCTATTTAACGCGCACGGTGTTGCAATATATGGAGGCCTGCGGCGGGGCGAAACAATCCGCCTTTACTTCGGCGCAGCTGACCGGGTTCATCTGCAATGGGTTATGGGGGTTTATCAGCGAAAGTATCGCCGCCAAAATGTCCCTGCCGCAAATACAAGAGCAAACCGGGCGTTTGTTGCGGCAGCTTTTGGACGGCCGGGTGTTGAGCGGCCCCTGGGAAGGGGCGGCTTTGAGCTAAACCGGGGGGGAAAAATGGTATGTATCGATTGAAAATCAACGGACAAGAGATTATTTGCCAGGAAGACGGGCCGTTGTTACCTTTTCTTCGGCAAGGTATGGGTTTGCACTCACTGAAAAATGGTTGTAATGAAGGGGTGTGCGGCGCCTGTACGGTGTTGCTGGACGGCTCTCCCCGGCGGGCTTGCCGCCTACGTATCGCCCAGGCGGCGGGTGGTTCTTTGCTGACTTTGGAAGGGCTAAGCCGGCAGGAGCGGGAATTATACGCCCAGGCTTTTGCCCAGGCCGGCGCGGTGCAATGCGGCTTTTGCACGCCGGGGATGATTTTGTCCGCCAAGGCCTTGCTGGATAAAAATCCCGACCCCGCCCCGGAGCAAATCCGCCGCGCCCTGCGGGGCAATTTATGCCGCTGTACCGGCTATCAAAAGATTATACAGGCCGTATCCTTGGCCGCGGTATGGCGGCGTCAAGGCCTGCCCGCTTGCTTGCCGCCGCCGGAGCGTTTGGACGTAATGGCCAAAGCTTTGGGCCAAGCGGTATTCAGCGACGATATTGATTTGCCGAATATGCTATACGGTTCGGCGCTGCGTTGCCCCTATCCCCGGGCCAAGTTGTTGGCTTTGGATATTGCCGCCGCATTGGCCCATCCCGGGGTGGCCGCCGTATTGGTTGCCGCCGACGTGCCCGGGCAATTGCATATCGGTCATTTGCAAAAGGATTATCCCGTATTGTTGCCGGTAGGGGAAATCAGCCGCTTTGCCGGCGACGCCGTAGCTTTGGTGGCGGCGGAAAGTCCGGAAATTTTGGCCGAAGCCAAATCTTTGATTGGCAGCCAATGGCAACCCTTGCCAGGGGTTTTTTCTGCGGAAGAATCCGCCGCCCCCCAGGCGCCCCTTTTGGCTCCCGGCGGCAATCTGCTGGCGGAAACCAAATTGCGCCGGGGCGATGTGGCCCAGGCTTTCGCCCAAGCCGCCTTTCAGGTATCCAACGTTTATCATTTGCCTGCCACGGATCACGGTTTTTTGGAGCCGGAAACCGCCGTGGCCTTTCGACAGGGAGAGCGGCTTACCATATATTGCGGCGATCAGGACGTATATCAAACCCGGCGGGAGTGTAGCGAAATGTTGGGCTTGCCTTCGGAACAAATACGGGTACAGGGCCAATGCGTCGGCGGAGCTTTCGGCGGCAAAGAGGATATGAGCGTGCAACATCACGCGGCTTTGTTGGCCTGGCATACCGGACGTCCGGTAAAAGTCAGCCTTAGCCGTAGGGAAAGCCTGCAGGTACATCCCAAACGTCATGCCATGACCATATACGCAACCACCGCCTGCGACGGGCAGGGGCGGCTTACCGGTTTTCGCGCCCGCATCATCAGCGACGCCGGCGCCTATGCCTCCCTTTCCCAGCCTGTGCTGCAGAGAGCCTGTACCCATGGTCTGGGCCCTTATCGTTGCGACAACATTGAAATCACCGGCCAGGCTTGGATTACCAATAACCCGCCCGGCGGCGCTTTTCGTGGTTTTGGCGTAACCCAAAGCTGCTTTGCCGCCGAGGCCAATTTGAACCAATTGGCGGTGAAAGTCGGCCTTTCTCCTTTGGAGATACGAAGGATCAACGGCATACGTCCCGGAGACGTGTTGGCCAATGGTCAAATCGCCGCTGCCGACACCGCCTATTTGCAAACATTGGAAGCCATCGCTCCCTTTTATTTGGCCCACCCAGGGGCGGGCATTGCTTCGGCGATGAAAAATAGCGGCCTTGGAGTGGGCGTGCCGGATAGCGGCCGTTGCCGGCTAACGGTGGAAAAGGGGGGCTTGACCATATACTGTTCCGCCGCCTGTATCGGCCAGGGAGTGGCCTCGGTTTTGCAGGCGATCGCCTCCCAGGTCAGCGGTTTGCCAGCGTCGCGGATTCAGGTGCCGCCGCCGGATACGGATCTTACGCCCCATTCTGGCAATACCACGGCTTCCCGACAGAGTTTGTTTTCCGGGGAAGCGGTTCGCCGGGCTGCCGCAAATTTGCGCCAGGCTTTGGATCAGGCGGCGGGGGATTTGTCCCGGTTGGAGGGTCAAAGTTTTTACGGGGAATATACCGGGGTCACCGATCCCTTCGGCAGCAATAAAGAACATCCCCTTAGCCATATCGCCTACAGCTATGCTACCCAGGCGGTGGTTTTGGATGAACAGGGTCGGGTTAGCCAGGTGGCGGCCGCCCATGATTTGGGCCGGGCTATTTTGCCCCAAAGCGCCGCCGGACAAATTGAAGGCGGGGCGATTATGAGTTTGGGCTATGCCCTGCGGGAAAAACTGCCGCTGCAACAGGGGCTGATTTGCGGCGGTATGCAGGATTTAGGTTTGTTGCGGGCGGATGAAGCGCCACCGGTACAGGTATGGATTGTAGAGAACCCCCATCCCTCCCCTTTGGCCTTGGGCGCCAAAGGGGTAGGGGAAATCGCCGCCATCCCCGCCGCTCCCGCCGCACAAAACGCCTATTATAATTGGGATGGACGCTTTCGCACCAGTTTGCCTTTGCCCGGCACCCCCTATTATGCCGGCGAGCGGACGGATGAAGAAACCAAGCCAAACCACGACTGAGCATAGGGACGGGATTTAAGGATGGGGAGATGAGCGGAAATATGAGCGGGGAGATACAAATCCCGTCTTCATGGCGGCATATTTTTTTGAGCGGCCCGGTGCAATGTGGCAAAAGCACGGTGATCCGCAAAACCCTGGCATTATTGCCCGGAGTGTCGGTAGACGGTTGCCTTACCTTTTCTTTGCCTTTGGCGGACGGGGTATTGGCCGTGCATATTGGCGGTTGGCGTGATCCGGCGCCGGCGGCGTCGGATCACCGCACCATGGTGGGATTGCGCCGCACCGCCCAGGGACGGCAGGCTTTTCCCCTGGTTTTCGATCAGGTGGGGGTGGATATTTTAAGCCGTCTTCAGGGTCAAATCTATGTTTTGGACGAGCTGGGCGGTATGGAAACCCAGGCGCCGGCTTTTCGGCGGCAGGTTATGGCGCTGTTGCAAGGGGATACGCCGATTTTAGGCGTAATCAAGCCGGAACCTTTGCCGCTGCCTCAGGACATACGCAGTTGTCCCGGCGTGTGGGAAATTGCCGTCACCAGGGAAAACCGGGATTGGTTACCGCCATTGTTGGCCCAGGCTTTGGCGGAAAAAATTTTTGGGCGAAACAAGTAGAAGGTCTGCTCTAGGCGGCGAAAAGAGGTTTTGTTTATGGAAAAATTATTGGCGGTTTCCGATATACATGGCAGTGGCGATGCAGCGGAGGATTTGGCGCATATTCTTGCCGCCGAAAGACCGGATCGTTTGCTGTTACTGGGAGATCTATTGCGTCCGGCCATGAATCCTGTGGTCCGGGAACAACTGACAACTTTGTTGAATCAGCAGTCTCCGCCGCCGGTGGCGGTACGGGGCAATTGCGATCAGGAAGATTGGCAGGATTATTTCAATTTCTCCATGCTGGAATCTTTGCGCAGTCTGCCCTGGGATGGCCGGCTGATCTTTCTCTGCCATGGGCATACCTATGGGGAAAGTTCCCCCCCCCACGGTTTGCGTCCGGGAGATCTATTGTTGTGTGGACATAGCCATATTCCGAAAGGCGCTGTTCATCCCGGTTTTGTCTATTTGAATCCTGGTTCTTTGGAACAGCCCCGGGGCGGCTCCCCCTGTTCCTATTTGATTTTGGAAAAGGATTTGGCGGTGTGGAAAACCTTGTCCGGCAAGGAATTTTCCAGGCTGGTTTTGCCGCCGGCCCCTCCGGCGTCCGCCGCACCGGCCAGCGTCGCCGCCTATTTTCATCAATAAACGATTGCCAAAAAGCGGCTTTTTGGTTAAGATATATAAGAATATAAGATGCAGAAGATAAGATTGCAAAAAAATTTTCCCCGCTCTATCGTATCGGGAAAGAGTATAGAAAAATTTAGATCATTCGTTAGCAAGGAGGCTGTTTATGTTGGAGCAAAATACTGTTCTTGGCCAAAGAAAGGCGGCGATCCGGCGCCTGATTGAAAATTGTCTGTATCAAAACCAGCGGGAAGGCAAGCTGTCTTTTACGGAAATTGCCGATTTTGTGGTGGAACAACCTCGGGAAGAAGCCCATGGGGATTTTGCCGCCAACGCCGCTATGGTTATGGCCAAAGTCTGCCGGCGCGCTCCCCGGGATATTGCCGCTTTGCTGAAAGATTCCATAGAGAAAGCCTGCGCCGCTCAGGAAGCGGATACGGCGGAAATTCAGCAGGTGGAAATCGCCGGCCCGGGTTTTTTGAATTTCTGGCTAAAACCGGGCTGGCTTGGCGCCTGTTTGGAAGAAATTTTGGCTCAGGGCGAAAATTTTGGCCGCAGCAATACCGGCCAAGGGAAAAAAATCCAGGTGGAGTTCGTTTCCGCCAATCCCACCGGGGAATTGCATATGGGCAACGCCCGAGGCGCGGCCATCGGCGACAGCCTGGCCAATATTCTTAATGCCGCCGGTTTTCAGGCGGAGCGGGAATTTTATATCAACGACGCCGGCAACCAAATTGAAAAATTCGGCTTGTCTTTGGACGCTTTGTATCAAACCCGTCTGGGCCATCCGGTTCCCTTTCCTGAGGATGGTTATCACGGCGCGGATTTGCCTCGGTTGATCGAGGATTTGGTAGCCCGGGAAGGGGATATTTATCTCAAATTGCCGGATCAAGAACGCCGCAATTTGTTGGCGGATTATGCCCTTTCTTTGAAAATTACCGATATTCGCAACGCTTTGCGCAATTTCGGCGTGGAATACGACGTGTGGTTTTCCGAACGGACTTTGCATGAAAGCGGCGCCGTTCAGGGAATAATCGATAAATTGGATCAGGATGATTGGCTTTTGCAGCAGGATGGGGCAATATGGCTGGATTGCCGCCGCTTCGGTGAAGAAAAGCCGGAGGTTTTGGTACGCAACAACGGCGTGCCCACCTATTTTGCCGCGGATATCGCCTATCACGACAATAAATTCCGCCGGGGCTTTGATACGGTAATCGACATCTGGGGGGCGGATCATCACGGCCATGTGGCGCGTATGCAGGGCGCCATGGAAGCCTTGGGCTATGACCGGCAGCGGTTGGAAGTGATTCTTATGCAATTTGTCCGCCTGTATCAGGGCGGGCAACTGTTGAAAATGAGCAAGCGTACCGGCCAATACGTTACTCTGAACGAATTGGTGGAAGAAGTGGGCCGGGACGCCGCCCGTTTCTTTTTCGTCATGCGTTCCGCAGACAGTCTGATTGATTTTGATATGGATTTGGCCAAAAAACAATCTGCAGATAATCCGGTATATTACGCCCAATACGCCCATGCCCGGATTTGTTCCATTTTGGCGGCCGCCCCGGCAGGGGTATGCAGCGTAGCGGCGGATTGTTCCCTGTTGCGGCAGGAAGGGGAGGAAAAGCTAATTCGCAAACTGGCGGCTTTTCCCGACGAGGTTGCCACTGCTGCCTTGAGTCGGGAACCCCATCGATTGGCTATGTATATATTGGATTTGGCGGCGCAATTTCATAATTTTTACGGTCAATGCCATTGTTTGGTGGAGGATCAGGCGCTGATGAGCGCCCGCCTGCATTTGATACAGGCCGTGGCCGGAGTAATTCGCCGGGGATTGGCGATGTTAGGCGTTTCCGCACCGGAAAAGATGTAATATGGCTAGCCGTTTCGTTTATACGGTGGAAGAAGCCGGTAAGTTGGGGGATTTTTTATGCCGGCGGGGCTATCCTCAGGGTCTGCTGGCTTCTTTGCGCCAGCGGGACGGGGTGCGGGTAAACGGCGCGCCTCGGCGGATGATCGAGCCGGTTTTTCCCGGCGAGCAGGTAGAAGTGATAATAACGGATCATCCTTGTTCGCTAAAGCCCAATGGCAATTTACCGGTGCAGGTGATCTATGAAGACGATTGGTTATGGGTGGCGGACAAGCCAGACGATATGTTGATGCATCCGGCGGCGCAAGGTTTTGACGATTCATTGGGCAATTTTTTTGCCGCCTGCTGTCCGGATGCGGCATTTCGGCCCATTGGTCGGTTGGATCGGCATACCACCGGTTTATGTTTGGCGGCTAAGGATCGGTTAACCGCCGCTTTGTTGACGGCTCAGCCGCCGCAAAAGGCATATTATGCTTTGGCCCAGGGGTTTTTTGCGGAAAAACAGGGCCGGATCGACGCCCCTTTGCTGCGTCAGCCCGGCCCAAAGATCACTCGCCGGGTGGATAGCCGGGGGCAGGCCAGCGTCAGCCGCTATCAGGTATTGGCCCAGGGAGATGGTTTGTCTTTGTTGCGGCTGGTTTTGGAAACCGGCCGCACCCATCAGATCCGGGTGCATTTGCAATATGCGGGCCATCCTTTGGCCGGCGATTGGCTATACGGCGGCGATTGCCGCCTGATCCATCGCCAGGCTTTGCATGTGGGCCGGTTACGTTTGCGTCATCCCCATACCGGCGATAGCCTTGATTTTACCCGGCCTTTGCCGGAAGATATGCTTCGGGCTATGGCAGCGGATCGGCTGTTTTTTGCCCAATTTTCAGATTGATACAGCCGTCTGGAAGTTATGCTGAATAATCAAAAACCGCCGGAGCATTCCCCGGCGGTTTTTGGGTTTGTTAAACCGTTGTGTTTTGCCAGTAGTTGAATATCCGGTTGTTTATGATCCAGCTGCTTGTGAAAAATTCCGATAAAAACCTTATACAATTGATTTGCAGCAAATATTGTTCCAAACTTGCCCAATTTGCACTCCTGCGCTTGACAAATTTCTTCAACATGCTATCATAAGAATCGCTGAAACAAACACAACTGCATAGCCCAGACCGTGCCGCCATTGGCGGGTAAAAGGGAATCGGGTGAAAATCCCGAACGATCCGGTCACTGTAAACGGGGAGCCAGCCGCAATATGTCATTGCTATATTCGCGAGAAGACGCGGCCCGGCGCCGAACCGTAAGTCAGGAAACCTGCTGTCTGTGCTGAAAAGATGAGAATCTTCCGCAGAAAGAATCCATCTGTATGCCGCGGCGGCGGAGGGGATCCCTATTTCCGCTTTGCGGCGTCAGTCCCGCTTTCTGTTGAAGAAAGCGGGACTTTTTATGGCAATTTTGATTCTAGAAACCGGGATATATTATCCTGGCAAAACGTTTTGTTCCACAATGCTTTCTGTGTTGAGCGACCTGAATTTTATTCTGCGCTTTGCCAAATAGAAATAATCCAATGATACAAGGAGATTTTGATGATGAAACGACTAACTGTTATTATCCTAACGCTGCTGCTGTTGTTGAGCCTGTGCGCTTGTGCCACGATTGCCCAGAATGCCTCTGGGTCGATGGAGAGCGATCATACCCAAGGAGAAAGTCCCTTTGGAACAGAAAATCCAGAGGATAAAGAGGCCGGCTTTCCCTTTACCCTGACCACCAAGGACGGCGCGGAGGTCGCCTTTACCCATGTGCCGGAAACCGTTCTCTGCACCAACGTCAACACCGGCGACCAGCTGATGGCCCTGGGCCTGGGGGATAAGATCATCGCCACGGCCAACAACAATACCCAGGTTGCGCCGGAGTTCCGGGAGGAATATGAGGCGATTCCCCAAATGGATGATAAACCAAGCTTGGAAACCATTTTGGACATGGAGCCAGACTTTGTCTATGGGCGCTCCAGCGCCTTCAGCGAGAAGTACAACACCGAGCATGACACCCTTTCCCAGTATGGCATCATGTCCCTGTCCTCCATTGAGGGCTATAAACTGGGCGCCGATTTGGAGGACGTCTATCAGGATTTCTACAATCTGGGCCGCATCTTCCAGGTAGAGGACAAGGCGGAGGAGATCGTCAGCGCCATGAAGGAGCAGATCGCCGCGGTAGAGGAGGCGGTTGCCGGCCAGGAGGCCACAAAGGTTTTCGTCTTTGATATGGCGCAGGAGGAGGGGGCCTATACCTGTGGCAACAACTTTACCTCCAAGCTCATTGAGCACGCCGGCGGCACCAACATCTTCAACGATCTGGATACCACATGGGCCACCGTCAGCTGGGAGGAAGTTGTGGAACGCGCCCCCGAAGTCATTGTGATTGACGATTACGGCGACACCTCTTTGGAAGAAAAGATTGCTTTTCTGAAGGAGAATCCCGCTCTGGCCACCATTCCGGCCGTCCAGAACGATCGCATCATCTCCGTTACGCTGTGCGAGTCCTTTGCCAG
>CASEQE010000026.1 GCA_949289995.1 uncultured Peptococcaceae bacterium | reverse complement strand
ATCTTTGGCGGTGACGGTGTTAACCAGCATTAGCCAAGAGGATTTCCAGCAGGAGATGGGGGTGGATAAGCCCATTGCCCAACATGTAGTAGCTTTGGCAAAAATGGCCAAAGCATCCGGCTTGGCCGGCGTGGTATGTTCGCCTCAGGAAATCGCGGCCATCCGCCAGGCTTGTGGTAAAGATTTTTTGATCGTTACGCCTGGCGTAAGGCCGATATGGGCCGGCGCTGATGACCAGCAGCGTATTACCACGCCCGCCCAGGCAATACAGGCAGGCGCCGATTATCTAGTGATCGGCCGTCCGATTACCAAAGCGGCGGATCCGGCGGCGGCGGCGGAAAAAATTGCTCTGGAAATGGCGGAAGCATAAGCAAAGTAGCCATATATAGCGCAAAATATATAACTATATAAAATAAATGAAAAAATGATTGCTAACGAATACTTATCATGCAAGAACCGGGGATTTTATTTCCCCGGTTCTTTTGGTTGCACATAAAGGGTTTTTTGCTTGAAATATATGACCATGCCTGGCTTGGCATGGGCGGGTTTTTTTACTTCCCGAACCAAGGTATAGTCCACTGGAATTTTGTCGGCTTCCCGTCCGTCTGAGAACCAGGCGGCTATTTCCGCCGCTGCGTATAAAGTCGTTTCCGGAATTTGCAGCCCCCGGCTGACGATAATTACATGGCAACCGGGCATTTTTTGCGCATGCAGCCAGACGTCGTTTTCCGCGGCCATTTTCAACGTTAATTTGTCGTTTTGCTTGTTGTTACGCCCGACTAAGATGACAAATCCATCGGGAGAGATATATTGCCGAGGTGGTAATGCATGTTCTTTCTCCTTGGCGGCATGTTTTTTTCCGGCTTTTCCTGACGGTTCCTGGAGACGCAGCAATCCTTCCGCCGCCGCTTCTTTGGCTATCGCTTGCAAATCGCTTTGTTTTTCCGCACAATTTACCATGGTTTGTAGGCTAAATACATATTCTAGTTCCAGGCGATTGGCTTGTAAATGCCGCTCGATTGGCGCTCGGGCGTTTTTAGCTTTGCTATAACGGCGATAATAGTAGCCGATATTTTCTTGCGGGCTTAGCGCCGGATTTAAAGGGATGGTGATTAAGACGTTTTCATCGGTAAATGAGGGTAATTCTACAGATTCCTGTCCTTTGCGCAGATGAAATTGATAGGCGGAAAGCAAATCTCCCGCTTCTTTATAGCGGTTAGCTGCCTCGCATTGCCGCAAATCCTGTTCTTGCAGGGATATTTTTTTATCCAATCGGGTAATATGATGAGAGAAGGTTTTATTTAGGATCCTTTTTTGTTCTTGAAATAAAGCCTGCCGTTCTTTGTAATCATAAAAATCGTCCATAGCTTGGCTCATCCCAGGAAAAAGACGGGTTTCCTCTTCCCGCCATTGACTGGGGAGAAAAGCGGCAAAATCTACCGGTTGACCTTGGCGATACAGTACTACGGGTTGAAAGGCTCCGTTTGCTGTTTGATCTCGTAAATTGGTTAAAGCTTGCGTTAGCTTACTGATTTCATAAACGCCAAGTTCGTCGCAAAGACAAGTTTCATTCAGATTATATGCATGGCAGCAACTAACGGCAAACAGGGGCGAAATGCCGCAAACGTTTTTTATCAGTGCTTCTTTAAGAGATAAATCTGGTTTTTGAAACAAAACTTGGGCTAGACGATCCTCGTCTATGGCTTCCAAAGCTAATTTATGCATAGGCGGCGGCGGTATATAAGGTTGCCCGGGTAAAACTTGGCGATATCGGGAAAGATTGCGACCATAGCGGCGAATTCCGTCTACGATCCGATCATTTTCGTTCACCAAAATGATATTGCTATGTTTTCCCATAATTTCTATAATTAAGCG
Organism: uncultured Peptococcaceae bacterium; assembly: GCA_949289995.1. Classification (GTDB taxonomy): domain Bacteria; phylum Bacillota; class Dehalobacteriia; order UBA4068; family UBA4068; genus JAILCQ01. The sequence continues at coordinate 145 of CASEQE010000026.1, read as the reverse complement.
GCACGTAATTATATCGCCGACATCGTTACGGGTTTCCAAAACGATTTGTCCAACCCGTTCCCCTGGGGTTTGTTCCAAAGCAAGAATTTTGGCTCCTTCTAGCCATTTGCGCAAAACCATGGCAAAGAGAGGCGCTTTCATGGGG
>CASEQE010000025.1 GCA_949289995.1 uncultured Peptococcaceae bacterium | reverse complement strand
AATCCATCGCCGCAATAAATCGCCCGCAATTTTGGTTTTTCAATTTTCCCTGTGGGATTACGTGGAACATCGGCAAAAATGATACGTTTTGGTCGTTTATAACGAGGCAATTCTTGACAAAAATTATCGATACCTTGTTTATCTAACGTATAATTATCTTTTACTTCAATAATCGCAGCCGGGATCTCGCCCAAACGCTTATCTGGTATACCAATCACGGCTACATCCTTAATGGCCTCATTAGAACGGAGAAAATCTTCAATTTGAACCGGATAAATATTTTCGCCGCCACTAATGATAACATCCTTTTTGCGATCCACCAAAAAGATAAAGCCATCTTCGTCCATTTTTGCCATATCGCCGGTATACAGCCATCCGTCCTGCAACACCGCTTGTGTAGCCTCTTTATCGTTAAAATAACATTTCATAACCCCCGGCCCTTTTACCGCCAATTCTCCAACTTCCCCTTGGGCCACTGGCCGTTTGTTTTCATCAACGATTTTTGCTTGCCAATTATAGCCGGCTTTGCCGATCGCGCCTACTTTATGTATATTACCTACGCCCAAATGTACGCAACCAGGGCCAATAGATTCCGACAAACCATAGTTGGTATCATAAGCATGATTGGGGAAATGTTGCAACCAACGTTTAACCAGGCTAGGAGGAACCGGTTGCGCGCCTATATGCATTAAACGCAATTGTTCCAAATGATACTCTGCTGAATCAATTAAACCGCTTTCCATAGCGTCCAAAATATCTTGCGCCCAAGGAACCAACAACCACACGATCGTCGCCCTTTCATCGGAAATGGCTTGCATAATCCATTCAGGTTTCACTCCGCATAACAGCACAGCTTTGCTAGCAGAAATCAAACTGCCAAACCAATGCATTTTTGCGCCGGTATGGTACAACGGCGGGATGCATAAAAAATTATCTTCCCGGGTTTGTCCATGATGTTTTTGTTCTGTAACACAGGCCGAATATAAGCTGGCATGATCATGCAAAATCGCCTTAGGAAAACCAGTAGTTCCCGACGAAAAATAAATCGCCGCATCATCCTCCGGCTGCAAAGTGACAGCCGGCGCTTCCGTAGAAAAGGACTTCGTAACTTGCGGATAATCTTCTGCAAAATCCGGCTTATTTTCCCCTAAAAAAAGCCAAAGCTTAATTTCCGGCAAATTATCTTTGACCGCCTCAATACGCTGGGTAAAAATTTCGCCAAAGATCAATGCGTCGGATTGGGAAAGCTGTAAACAATATTTAATTTCATCCGCCGTATAACGGAAATTTAACGGCACAGCTAAAGCGCCCGCTTTGAGAATACCAAAATAAATCGGCAGCCATTCCAAACAGTTTACCATCAAAATCGCTACTTTTTTTCCTTTGCCTAAATTGCGCGAAAGCAAAAAGTTGGCGAAACGATTCGCTTGATCGTCAAATTCCCGCCAGGTTATTTCACGACGGAAGTTAACGCAAGGCTGCACATGATTCATGTCGTATTCATGCCAAGTTAACCCACTGGTCTCTAATTTTGACGGAGTTAATTCAACAAGACTGACTTCATCGCCATATAACGTGGCGTTACGACTTAATAAATCCGTAATTACCATATTACGTTAAAACCTCCTAAAAAATAAGGCATAACAAAAAGCGGCTTCTAGCATAGAAAAGCCGCAATAACTTAACGTATCGCCATCTTTCCATACTACCATTTTACCCACCGAATAAACCTACTTTTTAGCCAAATGCTAAAACCTACTGTAATAGTATAACAGCTAATCATTTCTTTGTAAAGACGGAAACGCAAGCTAAAAAAAATTATCAAAATTTTTTGCTGTACAGCCTTCCATGATTTGACACATTCTATCTTCATTGATCAGGAATAAAAATCACCGTCATGCGCACACTAGCATTATTCACGTCAACAAAAGGAGGATTTCCATGATAGATCCGAAAAACGACCCTTTAAGCGACGTCAAAGATCCGTTATTAGATCAAGATTATCAACAATATTATTATTTCTCGCCACAATCCGTAGTATCAGCCAACGAGTGCACTGGATTGGAGGTAACGCCCCCGACAACTGGGGCGGAAGTGGAATCGTATGGCCATATTTATGAAACGCCATTAACCAAAGACGGAGGTATAAAACATGGATCAAAAAATAGCCAGCATCGGGACAGAAGCCATTAAATATATCCAAGGTGCGGAAGAAGAATTGCAAGCCAAAACCGGTACGAAAATTATTCTTATCGCTTATGAGAGAGATTTCGTACAATAGAATCATACAAGCATATCCATCAAAAGCAGTTTAACGTTTATAACAACTGTTCACAATCCAGAAGCGGCATACCGACAATGGCTATGTCGCTTCATTTTATTTATAATAGCATTTTCAATAAAAGCGGTGCACGGTTTGGCAAAGTCACTTGAATCGCCATAGGTAGAGAACTATAATAAAATTATTAAACTTTCTTCATGCGTTTTGCAACATATTTTCAACGACATTGCTTTCGGAGGCGCGCCGCAAGAGTAAATTGCGTTAGCATTTTTAAGAAGCCCAAACGCCACATTGCGACATATTGAAGACAAAGAACAATATTGAGCAATGGAACTTGCTTGAAACTCTATGGAAGGAATGAAGACGCTTATGATAAAGATTGCAATATGCGATGACGAAGCCGCAGCGGTTACCTTGCAGCTGGATATTGTTCAAAGCAGCTTACAATCCTGTGGTATCGGTTATGTAGCAACGAGTTATAATCAAAGTCAAAACCTGCTGGCCGATATTGCCGACGATCATTTTTTTTATGATCTAATATTGCTAGATATAGAAATGCCTGTATTAGACGGTATGCAGCTAGCTAAACAAATCAAAACATATTTGCCGGATGTTAAAATTATTTTTGTCACCTCTCATAGCGAATACGCTATCGACGCATTTGAATTGGCCATTTTTCGTTATGTTCCCAAATATAATTTACAAAATAAGCTATCCTCCGCCGTCATTGACGCCGCCAAGTTAATTGAATTGGCAGCTGGACAAACTTATACAATTCAAACGGCAAACCGTATGGAAAGAATTCCCTATAAAGATATTTACTATATTCAGCGAGAAGGAAAAAACGCCAACATCATAACAAAAACTGGTACATGCAAAATCAGAAAAAGTTTACAACAAGTGTTCGATGAACTCAATGCAGAGGAATTTATGTATATTGATCGGGGTTGTATTGTCAACATCCCGCAAATTATGAAAATTAGCAACGGTATGGTCGTCCTTGTAAACGATGAGCAATTACCCGTTAGCCGCTCCCATATACAAGAGGTAAAACGTCAAATCAATCGTTTTTGGGGGGCGCATATATAATGCAATACAGTCAGCTATTGGCTTACTTAGCCGCAAATGAATTGCGCCTCCTATTAGGCGTTTATCTAATTGCCATACTGGCAGGCTTTTACATGCATAAAAAGTCTTGGCTCTTTTCCATAATAGGCGGCGTTCTGGTGACGCTATTGCAAATGGTTCTTTGCTCTAACATAGCCATACTTAGCATTGAATGTTTAATCATTGCAACAATATCTTGGCAACATCTGCAAAAAAAAATTAACATCTGTTTATTTTTGGCATTCTTCTATGAAGTTTGCGTTTCGTTATGGGATTTTTTAGTAGCGGCAGGGTTAGGAGTTTTATTGCATACAAAAGAATTTATCCAAACGGATACCGTTCAACATTTGGCGGCTATTGGCCTGGTACGTTTATTGATATTGCTAATCGTGCTGTTATGCGCAAAACGGCAGAACGCTTACGACCGCAACATGCGTTTTATCTCCTGTATAACGATTTTAGGCTTTTTCGGAGTCATCACCCTTTCCCAACAAAGTATTCTTTCGTTAAATGAAGATCAAATTGGTACATGGATTATCCTTTCGACAATCCTTTTATTTGCTATTTTGTTTTACCGGCTTAATCGTCAGCGTGAAATGGAATGGGAAATTTCACAGCTAAAACAAGAAAAGACGGAAATCCTGGAACGCGATTACCAAACGCTAAGTCGTACCTATGCCGCTAACGCCAAATTATATCATGATTTGCACAATCATATTGAAGCCATTTATCAATGTCTTACGCAAGGCGAACTAAAGGAGGCCTTGGCATATTGTGAAGAATTACGAACTCCTATCCGAGAAATTTCGCAAACGGTATGGACTGGCGACAAGGCAATCGACTATTTAATCAACAGCAAGATGGCTTTGGCCGAGCAGAAGCAAATCGAAACAAAAATCAATATCGAATATCCCCACAACACCAATATCCGCAGCGTTGACCTGGCTACCATTTTGGGCAACCTGTTAGACAATGCTTTGGAAGCGGCAGCTACGGCTCCAGAACCGCTACGTTTTCTCCACTTGACCATCCGACGGATCAATGCCATGCTTATCATTAAAGTGAAAAATGGATATGGCAACGCTCCCGTTGAAAATAACGGAAAGCTGGAGACTTCCAAAACAGACACAGCCTCTCATCACGGCTGGGGGCTGAAAAGCGTACAAACAGCGGCAGATCGCTATGATGGCGCCATCACCATCAATTACCAAAACGGCGTATTTCAGGCTGTCGTCTCCTTATCCTTCCAGCCGATCAAAACAAAATAATCATTGATTCGACGCATGGCAGGCAAGCGCAAGGCTAACTGCCATTTTTTGCGGTCAAAAACCTACCGTTCGCGGACATTCCCGCAGAAGGGTTGCTTTTGGCGTATGCTTGCATTGTAAACAAAAACCCAAATCACATACAGCAATGCAGGAGGGATTTATTATGCGCCACTTCTATTTTCGTTTAATTCTCGGCATCGTGTTTGCAGCCTGTATGATTTTCAGTCTGATCATCATGAACATCCCCTTTGTCCTACTGTACCTTGTCCTCGGCGCCGTGTTCCTGTTTTCCGCCTATTCTCTGTGGAAGAAAGACAAAGAGCATCGGAGGTAATGCGCTATGGGTGGCAAACGGCTTTTATCCATAAACAATTTAAGCGTATGGTATACCGCCAAGAATCATCCTGTACTCTCAGGTTTTTCGCTGGAATTGGCAAGCCATGAAGTCGTTGGGTTGATCGGGCTAAACGGGGCGGGAAAAACCACTTTTATCAAGACCGTGGCCGGTCTGTTACCAGGCTATCGGATGGATGGCGCGACATGGAATAATCATCCATTTTCATTTCGAGACAAAACGTTTAAGCTTAACCGCTATATCGTCTTTGCAGAAGATCGGTCTTTTCAGTATTTTACATTCTGGGAGTATCTGACATATGTATCCGCATCTTATAAGATACCGCTACCAGACGTATCCACACTGACAAAAGGCTTTCACTTTGCGGATTATACCCATGTCCTATTCAAAGAGATGTCAACAGGTAATCTGAAAAAAGCCTATCTAATTACGGCTTTTGCGTTACGTCCCAAGCTACTGCTTTTGGATGAACCTATAAACGGTCTGGATTTTCAAAGCACAGAGTTTTTGTATCGGCTGATAGGCGGATATAAACAATATGGCACAATCCTGTTTTCTTCTCATATTTTAGAAAGTATCTGCCTGACCTGTGACCGCGCATTGGTTTTGGCACATGGCAAAATCAGCCGCACATTCAGCAACGCGGAAATTGCTACCGGAAATCTCCGGGAGGTGCTGACTAATGAGACAAACCGTTAAAGCACTCTCCAAACAGCTCATTGGCGCCAATTATGACAGAGCCGGAGCAAGCCTGTTGGCCGCTATCATACTGTTTGTTGCGATTGATACGGCAGGAGTTCAAATTAAGATAGCGCCATTTATTCTTTACCTGACTTCAACCTTTTTTACCGCCGGCGTCATGTGGCAGACGTTGACCGGGCAGCGGTACATAGCAACCATGCAGGGAATGTTTATGCTTCCCTTTGATAACTGTAGTTTTGTCTTTTCTTATGTTTCGGTGCTGGGAGCGCATACCTTGATTACGAAAACGCTGCCTATGTGGGCGCTGCTCTTCGCTGCCGCAACCTGGAGCGCATGGGAAATTATGCTTGCGGTTTTATGCGGCTGTATGGCCTGCATGGCGACGGCGGCGGGATATCAAATGTGCCATAAAGGAAATAGGTGGCTGCCGCTATTTTGGACGGTTTGCACGGCAGCTATCATCGCGTCGGCGCGGCAATTGTTAACGGTGTTGGCTGTAGCAACGTTGAGCTTTTTATCTGCAATATTATATTTGTCGTTTGTGGATGCCTACGATTTTTATCGTTCCACTGCGACTCAAAAACCTATCCGGCATATAGGCCATACAGGCAACATGTTTCTCTATCTCACCCGCTATCTGCTGGCAAATCAAAACTATTTGATGAATACCGTAGGCTTATGTCTAATCGCCTGCTTCTTACCGATACTATTTCAAGCCTTTCCCAATCTGCATATGTTCCCTATTGGCTGCGCCGTTCTAAGTTTAAACACACCGATTTCTACATTACTGTCTAGCGATCCAGATTTGGAACAAGCAATGTGTGCGCTGCCTGGACAAACAGCCCGCTTTGGCTGGCAATATGTCCTGTTTATTTTTGCCGTCAACATGATTGTAGCCAGTTTCTACTTGTGTTCTTGGCTAATTACCTATGGTCAAACAAACTTTTCCAGTATCGGAATGCTTTTTTTATTTGCTCTGCAAAACGCCGTCCTATCGGTAATTTTAGAATGGAAAAAACCGATCCGTAACTGGAAAACGGAAAGCGACTTATGGCGCCATCCACGAAAATACCTCATACCTCTGTGGCTTATATGGCAAGCAGCTTGTTACGCGATTTAAACCAAATGACGATATCGATTCCATGTTCTAAATCGGGTGCTATTTTTTACAATCTTAATAGATACGACTTTCTGAAAACCGTTCATACCTAAAATATCTTGAAAATCATACATCAAAAGCGACATGATGAAAAAATTTGATTGCGTTATCTGAATACGAATTTTCTCCAGATTAGCAAAATTTTGGTATTACCGAAATGGATCCTCTTCTCTGTTATTTCAGGTAAACCAACACAACTTTATCTTCCCCTATGTTTCTCTTTCCTCTTCTGCCGCTTCAATTCAAACTGCCGTTGTTTTTCAGCCTCCCTTTGTTCACGGCTGAGAGTTTTAGAGTTTGTCTTCAGCTGCTCCTGCAGCAGTTTTATAGCCTGTTGCGATTTTGTGCCTATGCCAATATGCTGTACCTGTTTTCGCACTTCTCGCCGTATCCGTTTTGGATTATGGCTACCTTTCTTTATCTCCGGCGTCACAGCTGGGCTAAATTTCAGTCGATCGTAATTTTTCAAGATAAAATCATATACTTCATAGTCTGTCGGTTCCGCACCAAATGTAACTTTGCATACCGAAAGTATGTCCTCCGATATGCATTCAAATACGCCTACCCAAAATGGTTCCTCAAAAAATACCGTCAATTTGCTTGCTACTTTGTCCATGACAATTCCTCCTTAAATTATTGTAATGAACAAAGAACGGACGACCCTAAGGAGGGAGGGTTACTTACACCAGGCGGTGCGGCCGGGCTACCTACCGGCTCTGTAAGAAATTTCTTCTTACGTTGCGTTTTTATCTTTGCGCTTCAATTTTACCATATTGTTGACAAATTATCTATAAGGAGTCAATCAGCAAATCAATTGCAATATTTATCTGTCCATTCCCTATATCCACCTGCAATAGAAAAGGAAGCCGTCCCGGCATCACAAACATGCAACCGGCAACGGCTTCCCTATTTTTGTTATCGCTTCGCTTCGCAGAATTAATCCAAACCGGCGCGATGAAAAATAAAATCAATATGACGAGTAAAATTATTCAAATCAAATATTTCCATTAATTCATCTTTGGCCAAATATTGAGCAACCTCTTCATCTTCTAATAGCAAGAATTGAAAATCGATATGTTGGTTCCATGCTTCCGTCGCATTACGATGAATAATCTCATAAGCGGTATTCCACGAAGCGCCTTTTTCCATCATACGAATCATTACGCGCTGAGAAAAGATTAAACCTACCGTCTCGTCAATATTGCGACGCATATTCTCTGGGTAAATAATTAAAGTTTCCATCGTTCTGGTAAAATGATATAACATATAATCCAGCAAACAACAGCTATCGCCAATCAACATATCCTCAGGTACATTATGGCTGGCGTCCCGCTCATTCCAAAGCGCTATATCTTCTAAAGCAGCCAAAGCATTTCCCCGCAGGATGCGGCTCATACCGCAAATTCGCTCGCTCATGATAGGGTTACGTTTATGGGGCATCACAGCGGAATGGGTTTGACCCGCGCTTATCGTCTCTTCCACTTCCTGCACATCCGTGCTTTGCATTTGTCGCAAATCCGTTGCAAATTTTTCTAGAGAACCGCCGATGATCGCCAAAGTAGTCATGAACTCTGCATGTCGATCCCGTTGTAAAAGCTGATTGGTGACATAAGCCGGATATAAACCTAAGCGGCGGCAAACAAAAGTTTCCACCCGTGGATCAATATTGGAAAATGTACCTACGGCGCCAGATAATTTACCTACCGCCATTACATTGCGGGCATTATTGAGCCGGACAATAGAACGGTCGATTTCTTTGGTCCACAAAGCCATTTTCAACCCGAAAGTAATTGGCTCCGCATGGGTGGAATGGGTGCGTCCAATCATTAACGTATCTTTATATTCTTTTGCCATTTCCGCCAAAAGCGCCCGCAAATGGGATAATTTGGCCAAAAGCAAATCGGAAGCCTTGCGAATCTGCAAGGACAACGCGGTGTCCTTTATATCCATAGCACAAATTCCTCGGTATAAATAGTCGCCCGAAGAACCGATACTCTCGGCAACGGAATTTAAAAAAGCCACTACGTTATTATGGCATATCGCTTCAATTTCGTCAATTCGCTCCACATTATAGGCGGCATTTTCTTTAATCTCCGCATAAATCTCCTTAGGCATCTGGCCGATATCCGCCATAGCTTCGCATACGGTGATCGATACATCCAACATCAATTGAAAATGATTTTCTTCGCTAAAAATTTTAGCCATTTCCGGCAACATATAGCGTTTATTCATAATCTTCTCCTATAACGTTTTCCTTATCTATCCCAAACGAATAGCAAATTCCGGGCACACTGGCGCGCAATAGCCGCATAGTATACACTTGGACTCGTCCACTTGACAATGATCAGGCCCCAAATGCAAAGCTTGATTGGGACAAACCTTCACACATTTGCCGCAGTTTTTGCATAACGCCTTCATCAGTACCCAACGTTTGCCATTTTTCAAATGCGCAAACTCTTCTTCCTTTATTCTTTCTTCATTAAAATAACGTAAGTTGAAAGCCAATTCAGATATTTTCACCATACCGATGGCAACCGAAGCCACTCCGGGTAAATCGAGAACGAAATCCATAGCCTGCCGGTAGTCGCTTAGTAAAGAGCCGCCAGCCAAAGCTTTCATTACATATACACCTTTACCTGCGGCTACGGCTTTGTCAATGGCATGACGCATATCCTCAACGCCGCCGTTCAAAATGCCCAACCCCGCCTTATTGATTAACGGAAACAACACGTCTACGTCCGGATTATCCGCCAAATCTTCCATCAATTGGGCGTTATGGCTAGAAACGCCGGCGGCACGAATATAGCCCTTCTGCCGGTAATCCAAAAGACATTGCCAAGCCCCAGCTCTTTGCATTAATAAATCCCTACCCACACGTGCGGCATGCATATGGAAAATATCGATACAATCTACGCCTAATTGCTTGAGAGCCTCGTCGATCGCCCGGCTCATACCGGCGTAATCTGGGGCAGTAGATTTGCTAGCCAAAACTACTCGCTCGGGATAATGGCGTAAAGCTTTTGCCAAATGGGGATAGGTTTGATAAGATTGGGCGGTATCAAAAAAATTTACGCCATTTTCCATCGCCGCCAACATCAATTCGCCGCCATCATCCGGGGAAATATTGATTTGTAACGGTCCCAACGGTAAAACACCAAAGCATAACTGACTAACTTTGAGTCCGGTGTTTCCCAATACATTATAACGCATAGCTTATCTCCTTTTATCCAAGCAAGAGAAAAATGTATTTCTGAGTATTATATCATTTTCAGTGCATTATGCCAATAACTTGACAAAAAGTTATAATAATTTTATCATTATAAAATAGAATAATTTTGTCGCGAAAGGAAGGACAAGTTCCAATGACCAACGTTTTTGATATACTCCAAGAAAGAGGTTTTATAGAACAATCTACCAATGAAGAAGAAGTACGGGAACTATTAGGCGCCGGACCGGTTACTTTTTATATCGGTTTTGATCCTACCGCCGACAGCCTGCATGTGGGACATTTTATCCAAATTATCGTTATGATGCATATGCAAAAAGCGGGTCATCGCCCCATCGCCTTGATAGGCGGCGGTACCACTATGGTTGGCGATCCTTCCGGCCGAACCGATATGCGAAAAATGCTTACTCAAGATGAAATTGCTGCAAATGGCGAACGTTTTAAAAAACAATTTTCTAAATTTTTATATTTTGACGATAAAGATGGCGCTATTATGCTGAACAATGCAGAATGGTTATTGCCCCTAAATTACATAGAATTCATTCGCGACTATGGCAAATATTTTTCTGTAAACAAAATGCTTACGGCTGAATGTTTTAAAAGCCGTATGGAAAAAGGTTTATCCTTCCTGGAATTTAATTATATGCTTATGCAATCTTACGATTTTCTGGAATTATATCGCCGTCATGGAGCAATTTTGCAAATGGGTGGCAATGATCAGTGGTCTAACATTCTATCCGGCGCCGATTTAATTCGCCGCGTAGAAGGAGCTCAAGCTCATGCGTTAACCTTCCGGCTGTTAACCACCAGCGCCGGTAAAAAAATGGGCAAAACCGAAAGCGGCGCCGTATGGCTAGATCCGGAAAAAACCAGCCCTTATGATTTTTATCAATATTGGCGCAACATTGACGATGCGGATGTCGCCAATTGTTTAGGTTTACTCACCTTTATTCCGATGGATGAAGTAAGGGCAATGACCGATACCGCTGCCGGAGCGGATATCAATAAAGCAAAGGAATGTCTTGCCTATGAGGTAACCGCTTTGGTTCATAGCCCCGAAGAAGCAGAAAAAGCCCAAAAGGCCGCCCGCGCTTTGTTTGGCGGCGGCGGCGGTAATTTGGACGATATGCCCACCAGCGAAATCAGCCAAGCTGACTTGGCCAATTTGGATATTACCACTTTATTAAATAAATGCGGCTTAATTGCTAGCAACAGTGAAGGCCGCCGCCTGATTAAAGACGGTGGAATTTATTTAAACAATCAGCGGGTAAGCTCTTTTGATCAGACCATTGGAGCTGCTGATTTTAAAGACGGTTATGCGTTATTGCGCAAAGGCAAAAAAGTATATCACAAAGTAATTTTAAAATAATCCCGAATATCTGCAAAATGATTTTATATTGTAGAGCAACCGCCTAGCGGTTGCTCTTTTTTTCGCTATGAACTCTTTTCATACGCCGTTCTGCATGATAGGCCCAGCCATGATGTGATGATAAAAAAATGATTTATCCCGATAATAACCAACTTGTATAAAAAAGGAAACGCCAAAATATCCATCTCAAAATATCAATCTCAAAATCTACTATTCTAACTTGCAATCCGCTAGCACTTATGGTAAGATAAATCGCACGCGATTTATCGCATGCGATTTATTTTGCCAAGGAGTATTTTATGATTGAATTTTCTCAATTTAAAACGGCGTCAAAAATTATCCGCCTAGGCAACGCCGTCACTTATTATAGAAATCAAAAGATGGAAGCTCTGGGACTAACATCGGCGCAAAGCGAGACATTCAAAGTCATTTTGCAAAATCCCGGCATTACCGCATCGCAATTAACGCAAAAATTGCAAAGATCACAGTCGACAGTGGCCGGTATTTTATCCCGTTTGGAAAGCAAAGGCTTAATTATCAAACAGGTAGATGCAGGCGATTCACGAAAAGCAATCCTCATGCCTTCGGAACAGGGGTTACGCTTACAAAACACTCTCAGAGAAATCGCTTTGGAAATACAACGATTTATCACCGATGAAATGAGCGAAGAAGAAATCGCTGAATTTGACCGGCTTTTGCAAATCGCCTTGGATCATATGAACGCCGTACGTATGGGAAAGGAATGAGCACAATGGACGAAAGCAAAGAACTATTTGAAACGATGCCGATGGCAAAAGCTTTAGCAAAAATGGCAGTCCCAACCATACTGTGTCAGCTGATTACCATGATTTATAATTTGGCGGACACATATTTTATTGGACAAACAAATAATCCGTACATGGTAGCCGCCGCTTCCCTATCCTATGTGCTTTATTTTATCCTTACATCCTTATCCAATCTATTTGGCGTAGGCGGCGGTAGTTTGATTTCCCGACTATTAGGAAAAAATAGACCAGAGGAGGCCACAAAAGTTTGCGCTTTTAGCTTTTACGGCACGATTGTGGTCACTATCATCTATTCCGGCCTATGCCTATACTTTATGGAACCGCTGCTACATCTTCTGGGGGCGACGGAAAACACCATCGTATATGCCTCGCAATATACACTCTGGGTTATCGTTTATGGTGGCATTCCTTCCTGCCTCAGTATGGTAATGGCGCAATTGCTTCGTAGCGAAGGTTATGCCAAATTTGCTAGCATCGGTTTGGGCGGCGGCGGTATCCTAAATATCATCTTAGACCCTATCTTCATGTTCGTTATCTTGGAACCCGGAAATGAAGTGTTGGGAGCTGCAATGGCTACCATGATCTCCAACTGTGTAGCATTAATTCTTTTTGCAGCCGTTTTTTTTCATTTACGCAAAACTACGGTACTCAACGTATCCCCACGAAATCTTACACCAGAAAAATCTTCCATTCTCTCTATTTTCTCGGTAGGCCTACCCTCCGCTATGGGTACCTTGCTCGCTTGTTTATCCAATACTGTTGTCAATAAGCTCACTTCCAATTATAATGATTTTGCCCTAGCGGCTATTGGTATTGTAAAAAAAATCGATATGTTGCCAATGAACGTCGGTGTCGGGCTTTGCCAAGCGATGCTACCGCTAGTAGCCTATAACTACGCGGCCAAAAATTATAAACGAATGCATGAGTTCGCCAACGCCGCAAGAAAAGTTGGCATGGCCTTTGCCGCCGCCTGCATAATCATTTTTGAATTCCTGGCTCCACAAATTATTCTCCTTTTCATTGAAGATAGCGCAACCGTCCAGTACGGGATTCATTTTCTACGCATTGCGGTTTTGGCAACTCCCTTTATGATATGCAATTTCCAAATGAGCTACACTTTTCAGGCTATGGGCAAAGGCGCCAAATCTTTGTTGCTAACTTCCTGCCGCCAAGGACTGATCAATATTCCGCTACTGTTTTTAATGAATGCCATCTTCGGCTTATATGGTATTATTTGGACCCAATTGCTAGCCGACGGCTTAACGGTCCTGATATCCATTATGTTCTATTCCAATATGTATAAAGGTTTACTTCTGGAGGAGCAAACAGAAAAAAAAATATGTAATGCCCAAGCATAGTAACTATGTATGTTATGCTATCAAGTCCTAAAGATTCATATTAATTACTGATATAGTATCGTGTTTATTACTGTCTTCCCCTTCCCTAAACGCTGGCAGGCCAAGACATCATGTCATATTGCAAAAACGGCATAATTCTCATTATGCCGTTTTTGCCGTTTTGCTTTTGACGTAGTGTTGACTGAGATGGTATTGACATGGGTTAAGCGACGATTGATACGAAAGCGCACGCTTCCACCAATTCATCTTACCATATGCGCTTTTTGTCGTTAGCATAGAATAAATTCCCAATCGATGATATACCAGATAGCGCGATACTTCATGATCAAACATTTAATGCGCATTTTCATACGTCACATAGTGTTGACCATCCAAAATATTCATAATCAATTCAATTCCATATATTTTTATTGATCTTGACTTCCATTCCTATCCAATTTTCAATGTTAGCGCCACATGGTCAACTTGTCGGCAACCAGAGATGAAAAACAAAAACATAACGATCATAGGCAAGCATATCGCTTTCTCCTCCATAACGCCTTCCAAAATTCCCTTCTACCTATTCGCCAAACATCTTTACTAAAGCCTATAAAACGCTTGTATATGCCAATTCCTCTATCACAGGAATCCATTTCACATATTTTCATAAGTTTTAACTTGGCGGTAAATTAAAAAAAGTACCATCGTTACGCCCAGCCAAATAATTCATACGATTTAAATAAGCAAGTTCTTTTTGCATTCGCTCCGTTTGATAAGCGGTAATCGCAGAGGATTTTTGCAATTTTTCCATTTGTTGCGACAGCGCCATGCTTTGCCTTTCGCCTTGATCGGCTATGGATTCCATTTGTCTTGCCATGCAACCGGTCGCCTCTAAGATACTTCTCATACGGCTATTTGACTCTTGAATCACAGAATATAGCATATATTGATTCTGACAAATAGAATCCAGTCGTTCAACGACATAATCCAATTGCGTTATCATGCGATCCAAGCGAATTTCCATTTCTAAAATATTGTACGCTCCATCGCAGCCTGATAAAGCGTGACATCGACCTGCGCATATATACTCATATAAAGAACATACCATGACCAAATTTCTATATTTAGGAAAGATAATATTATGATCATACATTTTGCTCAATACATCTTGTGTTTGTCTATGTTGTTGCTCCAGTTTCTGTAAATCAGTATTTAGAGCAGATTTTTGCAAACTCTCTCTCGATCCAAGCATATATCTCGTTCATACTCTTTTTTTGCATAAAGATAAAAGTTACGTTGACGGCGGGCTGCAGCGCATCTAAGAGTCTCATATTTGCTTTTGCTCAGCAAACGGCATATGCCCATTAAAATGAGACAACCAGCCACGGCTACCGCCAATATATATGGTATGGGACCAAACATATTGTCATAAAGTTGCGTGCGTATAAGCACTCCGACAGCCTAAATAAAAATCCAGAGGCCGGCCAGCATCAAAATAGCGTTTTGGATTATGGAAGCATACATATGTTTTTGATAAGGGGGCGGCTCAATCGGTTTTTCAAAATGTTGTGCTTGTCCTAAACCGTTAATTTTTTGCCGCAATTGCTGAATTAGCTGATTCTGCAAATATATATTTTGCTCCATATCTACGATCATGCCTAAGTATTCTTTTAATTGCCAATCGGTCATTGTCATTACCTCATCATTGGTTGCAAGTTCAAAAGATATCCGCCATCCATCTTCTTTTCAGCGTATAGTTCATGGGGCGCTAAGCATTCCATATCTCTAGGATATGGTAATTGTGCGACCAGAATTTGTTTCAGCGGTCTTATGAATAAAACATGGAATCATCAGCGCGAATCCGTATCCAATAAGCATACCGGCAAAGTTGCAAATTATATCATCTACGTCAAAACTGCGTCCAATCATTGGTTGCACCACTTCTATAGCAATTGGCAGCATTATCGCAATACGAAAAAACTTATGTTTCGTGATGTTTCCAAAAATAATCGGCAAAAAAAATCCCATTGGTACAAACAGAAGCACATTTCCCACAAGCATGGTTTTCACCCAATCGCCAAGGACAAATGAGCCGCTCCACCATTTTAATATTGTTGGCATAAAATTAAAGTCAAATGTAAACAGTGGACCAATAGAGCTACCGCTATATCCTAAATACATATATGCCCAAATACAAGACCAAAAATTAGGCGGCGTAAGCACAAGATTAATTACACCGGCAAGATAACATACAAAAATCCATTGTAAAATTTCCTTCCGCCATATCCAAGGCCGATTGCGTTTTTTGATATATGTATAACGATAAATCGCATATAAAATACCAATGATAGTGACAATCGGTATTATTTGCAAAAGTAAACCGAATACGCTACCGGAAATTAATATTTGATACATAACCTTCCTCCTATACGTATTTTGGTTCAACATGGTTAGCTTCGTCAAACACATATAGGAGGGTTATCAAAGTCCTTTTCGTTCCAAACATATACAAACGGCTATAGGCAATTCGCTTACCATTGGTAATTTTGTACAATTCTTCTCCAGGGGATAAAAAATCTCTATATCTCTTCTTAGCAAGCAAATACGGCGGGCGTTGTGATCAAAGCCCGCCGTATTTGTTTGTTTCAAAATGTTTAGCGCATTGTTTTTACTATTTGCCAATGACACATACTGCCATTTTTACAAACATTTCTTTCAACAATGGTATTTTAGCAAAAACTTTAAAATAGCGTCGCAAAGGAACTTCTTCATAATATTGAGGCACGATCGACATAGCTTTAAGCATAGACTTAAATTTTTTTAGCGTCATTTTATTAATATAGGTAAAACATTCCCTGCCTTGTTCATCCAAACCGATTTTTAACTGCAGTCTTTCCTTTTCATCGGGAAGGCCGTGCACCAACTCTTTGTAGACGTTTACCAAAGTTTTTTCACGGAAAAACAAATGTACCCAAGGCATATTAATCGTATCGCTAAGGTGTGCGCCAAAAGGATGATAATAAGGGGGAAAATTAATAAAAATTTTTCCTTGCGGCGTTAACAAACGTCTAGCCTCTTCAAGCGCCAGCTGGGGTTGGGATACATGTTCCATAAAATCATTCATAATAATAGAATCAAAACTATTGTCAGCAAAAGGTAATGTACAAGCCGATGCCACGGTAAATGTAAACTTATCTTCAAAAGCCAGCTTTTTTGCCAAAGCCAAAGCTTCTTCCCGATAGTGGGATACAATATCTACACCTGTTACATGATCTGCACCGCATTTCACATAATATAGACTTTTACCAGCGGCGCCACATCCCATATCCAAAACCTTTTTGTGCAAAAACATGTCATCCAAAGAATAACGGTTTAAAAATAATCGAACCGTATCCTTCCCTTTAGAGAACTGCCATTCAGCATATGTTTGCTCGCCGTCGTTTTGTAAGTTAAAAGGGTGAACAACCGGAGGAAATATATGATTTGTCCATTTAATAAATGAGGTAGAAACGCTCATGCTTCGGCCATTTCCTTTGCTTTCGCATATTCGATCGCACCGGTATACAACGCTTTACCAATAATCACCCCGGCAACGCCAATCTCCTTTAATCGCTGGATGGTTTGATAGTCGGAAACCCCGCCGGCAATATAAATATCTGCGCCAGCGCTTTGAATCAATTCACCGATACTATCCATATTTGGCCCTTTCATGCTGCCGTAGCGACGTACGTCAGTAAAGATGATATCTCGCATACCCAACGCGATGATATCCTTTAGCAAATTGCTTACGGTTTTACTAGCGGATGTTTCAAATCCTTCTATGGTCGCCATACCATCCCGTCCGTCGATACCAGCCACGACCTGACGGCCATATGCGGCTACCGCACGTCCGGTCAATTCGGCGTTACGTAAAACCGTAGCGCTTAACACCACCTGGTGAATGCCTAAAGAAATCAAAGTATCGATATTCTCCATGGTACGAATACCGCCGGCAAGCTGTATTTCCATATCGGCATAACGTACGACTTCTTGCAATATCCGCAAATTACATAAGTGACCGGAAAAAGCCCCATCCAAATCCGTGATATGAACTTTTTTTGCCCCTAAATCTTTAAAAATATTTATCTGTTCCAATAGATCATCAGAATATACATCCATCGAAACCTGATTATCATCTAACAATCGAGCACATGCCCCTACCCGTAAATCTATTGCCGGGATAACTTGCAAAATGACCAATCCTTTCCCTTAGACGCATTACATTTCCTCTAGATTTTTGATTACCATCTTATAGCCGTCCACCCCATAATATAGGGAATTTTTAACGCGGCTAATCGTGGCTGTAGAAGCACCAGTTTTTTCGGAAATTGTCGTGTACGTTTCGTTTTGTAACAGCATTTTAGCCACTTGCAAACGCTGCGCCAAAGATTTAATTTCCGGCACGGTAGTTAAATCCTCAAAAAAACGATAGCAATCATCAATATTGTCCAAGGATAAAATAGCTTTAAACAACTCGTCTATAACTTCGCTTTTAAATCTACTTTCAAATGCCATAAGAAAACCTCCAGTCAGCCTTAAACGGCATATAATGAATTCCTGCTACCAGTTTTTTTCCAGCAAAACCAGTATTTATCTATATAATATTATACTAAAGATCTAAACATATTACCACATTAATTTAGTAATTTTTGCAAAATTCTTTTCTATTAACTTGCCACAGCAAAAAAATAAGGCATAACATTTGTCCGGCAAAAGCGATAATAGTCCAATACGTAGCCAAGCTATCTATGCAGTTTTTGGGCAAGGCATATATTGCCAATACGGCTAAAAGCTGCAAGATAGCCCAAAAGATGCATATGATGAAACGTTTTTTTCCCTTTTTTACCGTTTTTTGACGTAAGCTAAAAATAAAATCCACCGCCATACACCATAATAAAGAAATTCCGCCCAAAGTAACGGCTAAAAGCAACAAAGCGGCAGGCAATACCAAGTACTCTACCCCACCCCAAACAATTAAGCGCAAAGCGCTTAATAGCGGATATTCTGTTTCAATCAGCAAATCGCCAAAAAGAAAAATATTACGAATGGTAACTACCAAATAATAGGCACCACATAACAAAAACCCTTTTAATAATAAAGATACACTATTGCTTTTAGTATCGATTTTATCTAAATAAAATAAAGATAAAGGCAATAGCACCAACATACTCCCTATTATTTTACCTGCGGCCGGCAACCATTGTGCAGTAGACGCCATATTAATTGGTAGAATACGCGTTACATTCATATCCCCTAAAAGCAATAGACTGTCTATCAAAAAAAATAGCATGAAAAACAGCAAAATAAATAAGAATGCTCTGGCAATTGCTTGTAATCCCCAATAGGATGCCGCAATTAAGAATACAAATAATAGAATCAATTTAAGCCAGAAAAAACTGGTGTTACTATCTAAATATTGCCACATATCAAAGGCCGCAGCAATAAAACTGCTACAATAAATAAACAATAAAATTAACCACCATCCCATCCATAGGTATAATGGTAAAGGAGATTGATCATCCAAATAATAGAAAATGCTTTGCCCATCTAAACGTTTGAATAATAAAGTTAAAAAGAATAACATAACAAAAGCAAAAGGAATGGTTATTACCAAAGATTGCCAAAGATTATGCCCAAAATCTCCACCGGCATTAAGAAAAACCGCCAATCCAGCAAAAATATTTGCCATAACCAATGCAAGACCCTGTCCGCTGCTAAGCATGTTGTTATTCATCATCATCCTCATATTCCTTTATAATATCGTCCTGCGTAATAATTGCTAAACGCGTATCATCGCCTATTTTAACCAATTCTAAATAAGGTAAATCTACCTTTCTATTCTTTTGCAAATTTTCCATTACAAAACGTAAATTTGGCCATAATGATTTGGTTTGCAACAACCGCACAGACTCGGCAATACCAAAAGATGCATAATCAGCTTGTCCAAACCCTTGTTGCACCATTTCTCCCGCATTCCCTTTTGCGGCTATAATTAACGATGACGTGGCCAATTGTCTTAAAGAATGGAAGTACTCGCAAATTTCCATCAAACGCGGAAGCATGGGATCGCCAATCATAATCACCTGTAAATGCCCCCAAAATAATTCTTTTTCTAGTTGGTGATTTAATTCGTCCACGGCTTGCTCTAAACTCGTACCCTCCGTAACAAAAAATACCCCTTCTCCTAAATCATCCGGCGCCTTAGGAGCAGCTAATTCTACCGTGAGTTGATATTCATCCTCATTGCCATCAATCGCTACCCCCAACACCACGGCGACATCGTCGATTTCTTGCCGATTGCCGCAAGCGCCAAGAAACAGCAAACATAAGCATAAAACGGGCAATAAACGTTTGCCGATAACCATACTATTTTTCCTCCTGTTGATGAACCCGCATACGCCTACGATTCAGACTCAAACCTAGCGGACGAAACTGCAAATTCCATAACGGAAAACGCAAAACCACATCCTTTAAACCCTGCCAATTTAACGGTGCAAAGGGAGCAAAATAAGGCAAACCAAAGGAAGATAAAGAACTTAAATAAAATAACAATAATAAATTGACCAGCAATAAACCATACAAACCCATTGCCCAACCAGCAGCCAAAAAAATCAAACGCAAAACGGTAGAAACTTCCGACAGATTTACAGTAACAAAGGAAGCGGTTACCGTCAACGATAAGGCAATTAAGACCGGAGCGGAAATTAAACCTGCCGAAATCGCCGCATCTCCCATGATGATTGCTCCAACAATGGAAATGGCTTGCCCTGCCGGCTTTGGCAAACGAACGCCAGCCTCTTTCAAAATTTCATACGCAAGTAACATGAGTAGCATGGCCAGTCCAGCGGAAAAAGGCGTATTTTTTTCTGCAGCCGCCATAGATAAAAATAAACGAACCGGTATGATTTGTGGATGCCAGGAAACAATTGCCACAAAAAGTCCGGGCAACCAAATATTGGCCAAAAACGCTAAAACACGAATGATTCTTAACCAAGAGGCGTAATAAAATTTGTTATAATAATCTTCCGAGCTTTGTAGCCCTTCGGCAAAAAACATTGGAACAGTTAACGCTACCGGCGAACCATCCACTAAAATTGCAGTCCTTCCTTCCATGATTCTTGCAGCAGCTATATCCGGTTTTTCCGTTATACCTACGGTAGGAAATAGGGAATATGCCGTATCTTGTATAAATTGTTCCACATAGCCGCTATCTAAAATGGCGTCGATATCAATTCTTTGTAAACGCTTTTTTACTTCAGATAAAACTTGTTTATTGGCAATCGTGTCTACATATATCAAAACAATTGCCGTATTGCTATATTTGCCTAAACTTAGTTCTTCCACCCGCAAATCAGCATGATGAATTTTACGTCGTAATAAAGCTGCATTGGCACGTACGTTTTCAATAAAGCCTTCCCGCGGTCCCCGTATGACTACATCCGTTCCCGGTTCATTTATGCCTCGTTGCGGCCAACTAATCGCTTCTACAGCAACAGCAGAATCTGCGCCAGCCACAAATAATGCCGTCCAACCCTGTAAAACGATATTAATTAATTCTGTAAAATTATTAAACTCGCGCAATTCGCCAATATTTAATATTTCCTTACATATTTGCGCTGGTTTGATCCACTCCTTACCAGAAACAGCTTGCAAGGGCGCAAAAAAATCTCTACCTAAGATTTCTTTATTTACTAAATTATCAATAAATAATACGGCAACCGCTTGACCATTTCCCATATAAAATTCTCGAATCACCACATCCATACTTGTTCCTAAACGAGCATGGACCTTTGCAATATTTAGATTTATATCCGTTTCTATACGATCTTCCACTTTTACGGAAGTTTTGTTGTTGATATACAAAGGCATATTTTCCTCCAGTTTGACAGTGCTAGTTGTCAGCATTTCCCAAATTGATAAAAAAAATACATTATCCTATATAATAAAATAATCTGCTTTGCAAATCTCAACAGTATAAAACTTTTTAAAATCGTATAATTTTAGCTTCTTTTGAAAATAGAAAAAAAAGGCAAACGGTTGCCTCGTCCCGCTATCCTTTACGCCGCCGATAACAACGATGTAAACCACTCATAAAATTAAAATTAATTCAGCACATTGCAAACATTTTTTATAAACCATTACAGGAATAAATCACTTCTTTCCAGAAGTTTTACAATAAAATTCCACATAAAAACAAAACAAAACAACACCAACAGCATATAAAAATAAAATTATGCTTATAAAATAGATGACAAAAAGGAGTCTACACATGCAATATTTAAGCGATTATTCATCCCCGTTGGGCGATATGATATTATCCGGACAAGATAAGGTATTAACTGGTCTGTGGTTTACTAATGCGCCGAACAGTTTACCGCAAACAGCGGAAAAATATATAAAACAGGAGATTCCAATTTTTTATACAGTCAAAAAATGGCTAGATATTTACTTCAATAAAAAAGAACCAAATTTTATGCCACAAATATTGCTTATCGGATCACCATTCCAATTATCCGTTTGGAAAATTCTTCAAACCATCCCCTATGGACAAACAATTACTTATGGGGATATTGCTAAAATATTAGCCAAAGCACAAAACCGTCCCCGGATGTCCGCGCAGGCCGTTGGAGGAGCAGTGGGACGCAATAAAATATCCATTCTAATCCCCTGCCATCGGGTGGTAGGAGCCAATGGAAATTTAACTGGATATGCAGGTGGAATGGACCGAAAGTATCAACTACTTGCCTATGAAGGCATAGATATGGAACAATTTTTTCTTCCCACAAAGGGTAAGCGATGCCAACGGCAACAATAGCACGCTTTTGTTGCTACTATATACTGAAAGTATTTCTTAAATAGCAGCTTATTTTATGAACGATTATTTAGATTAAAATGATCAAAATATATCTAAGTAGAATTTTTTACAGAATAAAAGGAAAAATATGACTACATTACTAACTGATGAACAATTATTTTTTTAACTCCATGCCTGATAGTCTACCTTTATACACGGCGCTTCGCAAAAGTTGATATCCGCTTTTCTAAATCTCACATATAAAGTTCAAAAGACGCAAATATCTTTTAAAGATCGATATTATTTTGCTTTCGTGTCCTTACGCCGCCTTAAGAATTGTCCCAAACAATTTGTTATTTTATCTTTCGGCCTCTCCAGACAATTATCGTCGCCACGTATTGCCATACGCGTCGAAGCGTATCCTCATCGTTGGTCGCATCATATGATTATTCGCCACATTCAAGATATTGATGACGAAGTTATGCAATGGCTGGATGAAGCGCATAATTTTGCTTTGCACAAATAAAACGGACTACAATCTTCATACATCTTAACGCAGCAAACATCAATATATGACAAACGTTTCTAAAATAAAAAAGGCCGCCCTTATTGGGGCGGCCTTTTCAATAATACGGCTTTATCTTCCGAGAAGATATACTTATTTATTATTTTTTTCTTTCAACGCTTTAAGAACATCTTCAGGTTTGACGTTGGTGCAGAAGAATTCTACGCCAATCGCATCACTTAGCGCATTAACCGCAGCAGGGCAAATAGAATTATCCGCAGGTTCGCCAACGCCTTTCGCACCATACGGTCCGATACCGCCCCGGCTCTCCAAAAGAATGGTTTCTACATCGGGAGCATCCACAGCGGTAGGAATCAGATAGGTTGCAAAGCTGTTGGCTTTCGTAATACCATCTTTCCAATGCAAGTCTTCACGCAGCCAACCCATATTGTAGATCGCGCCGCCTTCAACCTGACCTTCGCAGCTATTACGGTTGATCGCTTTACCGCAGTCGATCGCAGCAATAATACGGAGGATTTCATATTCACCGGTTTCCTCGTCAACCGCCACATCCACGCCGTGGCAGGTATACGTCATATCCGGCAAAATTTGGCCTTTGATGTCGCTCAGATCGGGAACTTCCACGGCCGGTGCATTGAATTGACCTTCGTTAAACAATTCGCCGCCTTCATTGGAAATATGGGCGATAACGGTTTTGAAATCAACAGATTTCTGCGGATCCGGAGCATAATAAATCTTGCGGTCATGGAATTCCAGCTGGCCTTCAATATTAGCAATATCCGGCTCCCATTCATAACCGGCTTCCGTGCTAACCGGCCACCAAGTCGCTTTAATGATTTCCGCAGCTTTGCGGGCTAAAGCGGCTTTCAAAGGTTTCACAGCTTCCAAGCAGGCATTACCGCTCATATACAACTGGCGGGTAGCAGTAGTAGTACCGCACAAAGGAGTCAAATGCGTATCCATTACATAGGGATGAACATCTTCAATAGGCAGACCAAATTCTTCAGCAGCAATTTGGGCCAAAACGCTACCTTGACCACCGCCCAAGTCCGGAACACCAGCGCGCAAAGTAACGGAACCATCCAATTCCAAACGCAAAGCTACGCGGGAATTATCGTGGAGGAAGCACAAACGTCCATAACTCATTTGTCCGCAAGCAATACCGCGGCCAAATTTACGGCCGTCAGGCAGATAATCCACATACGGTACTTCGTTTAATTTATTCCATACAGCATCCAATAACTCCGTCAAAGCAACATGTCCCTGGGGAATGAAACCGGTATGCTGCATATCACCATTACGCATAACATTCATACGGCGGAATTCATAAGGAGACATTCCCAATTTCTTGGCAATAATATCCATTTGGCGTTCATAGGAGAAATTGGTCTGGGTCGCGCCAAATCCACGGTTCGCGGAGGAGAAAGTATTATTGGTAAACGCAGAAACGCTCTTGCAGCTGGAATTGGGGAAATGATAGCAGCCAGCGCCATTAATCGTGGAATACATCTGTACCCAAGGCGTGCAGTACGTGTAACCGCCGCCATCCATAACGATATTGACTTCCTGAGCCACCACATGACCGTCTTTGGTCACGCCAGTTTTATAATGGAGGTATTCTGGATGCCGTTTGGAGTGACACTCAATACTTTCTTCACGGGACCAGACCATTTTAACCGGTCTGCGAGTAGCCGCAACCAGCAAGCAGATGAAAGTTTCTACAGTAATATCTTCTTTACCGCCGAAGACGCCGCCCATAGGAACGCCCATGTTACGAATCTTGGTATGCGGAACTTTCAAAACGTTGGCTATAGTACGATAATGTTCCAAAACCTGGGTACCGACACGCATGGTGATAACACCGTTCTCATCCATCCAGCCCATACCACATTCGGTTTCCAAATAAGCATGGTCATGAGGCGTGGTATAAAAATCATTTTCAACGATTAAATCGCATTTATCCCAAGCAGAATCTACGTCGCCTTGGCGAACCAAGGTTTCCATGATTTTGTTGGTATCGTCTTCAGAAGATACCAGGTAGGCGCCATCTTTTAAAGCTTCCCTAGGATCATAAACGCCTTCGGTAACCTCATAATCGACTTCTATCAGTTTGCAAGCTTCTTCTGCAATATCTTCAGTTTCAGCCGCTACCAAAGCGATCGGTTCAGATTTAGAACGGATTTTTCCGTGAGCTAATACCTTATATAAACCTTCAAAACCGCCGCCGACATCGCGCATTTGGCCGAATTTGGTTACTTCTTGGTTCAGAGGAACATCTTCCCAAGTTAAGACCGCATGTACGCCCGGTAGAGCTTTCGCTTTACTGGTGTCAATTCCTTTCAGAATAGCGGATGGATATTTACTACGAAGGACTTTACCGTATAACATACCCGGCATTGCCCAGTCATCGGAATACAATTGTTCGCCCCGAGCTTTGGCGATAGCGTCGTGACGCGGAACGCGATTACCGACCAAACGGAAATTTTTATTTTCGGTAATAGTCATTAGCGCACCTCCCTACCAAGATCTACTGCAACTTTATAAATGGCGTCGACAATTTTGTTATAACCGGTGCAACGGCAAAGGTTACCGGAAATCGCTTTACGGATTTCTTTACGGTCGGC
>CASEQE010000024.1 GCA_949289995.1 uncultured Peptococcaceae bacterium | reverse complement strand
GACAAAGGTCAGAGGCACGATACCATTGTTAATCAGATTGGCGGCATGGATACGGGCAAAAGATTTGGCTACCACTGCTTTCACCCCTAAATACAAGGGGGTTAACGCCGCATGTTCCCGGCTGGAACCTTGGCCATAATTGTCGCCGCCAAGGATTATGCCGCCGCCCCATTCTTTGGCGCGAGCGGGGAACTGGGGATCACATGGCGTAAGACAATAATCGGCCAAATAAGGCACATTGGAACGATAGGGCAACAATTTAGCATTGGAAGGCATAATATGATCCGTGGAAATATTGTCTCCCAGACGAATCAAGATTTTGCCCCGGAGACAATCAGCCAAGGGTTGATGGGTGGGAATGGGTTTGATATTCTTTCCCCGAATCACTTCCACCGGTTGGCCCGGGGCGGCAGGCGCCACAATCATCCGGTCGTTGATCGGGAATTGTTCCGGAATAATCTCAGGCAAATCCAAAGAGAAATCCCGGGGATCGGTAAGTTTGCCGGTAATGGCGGAAACCGCCGCCGTTTCCGGACCTACCAAATATACCTGGGCGTCGGCGGTGCCGCTGCGGCCTTTAAAATTGCGATTAAATGTGCGCAGGGATACGCCGCCGCTTTTAGGGGATTGGCCCATGCCGATACAGGGTCCGCAGGCACATTCCAAAATCCGTGCCCCGGCGGCCACCATCTTGGCCAAAGCGCCGTTGGCGGCTAACATGGTTAATACCTGCATAGAGCCGGGGGCGATAACCAAGCTGACGTTTTCAGCCACGGTATGGCCGTCGAGAATCGCCGCCACTTTCATCATATCGGCAAAAGAAGAGTTGGTGCAGCTGCCGATAGCCACCTGATCCACAGGCAAACCGGCAATATCCTTCACCGCCGCCACATTGTCCGGGCTATGCGGCTGAGCAGCCAAAGGCTGCAGTTCAGACAAATTGAGGGTAATTTCCTCATCGTAAACCGCATCGGCGTCGGCGGATAATTCCCGCCATAGCGATTCCCGGCCCTGGGCCCGCAAAAATTGGCGGCTAACCTGATCGCAGGGGAAAATGGAGGTAGTAGCGCCCAATTCCGCGCCCATATTGGTGATGGTGGCCCGTTGCGGAACAGTTAGATTGGCCACGCCGGGACCGGCATATTCCATAATATATCCTACGCCGCCTTTCACGCTGCGACGCCGCAAAATTTCCAAAATCACGTCTTTGGCCGATACCATTGGCGGCAATTGGCCGGTGAGATACACGCGGCAAATTTTCGGCATAGCCAGATAATAAGCGCCGCCGCCCATGGCCACCGCCACGTCCAAGCCGCCTGCGCCGATCGCCAGCATGGCCATGGCGCCGCAGGTAGGCGTGTGGCTATCGGAACCCAGCAGGGTTTCGCCGGGAACCGAAAACCGTTCCAAATGGACCTGATGGCAAATGCCGTTGCCAGGACGGGAAAACCACACCCCGTGTTTTTTGGCCACGCTTTGGATATAGGCGTGGTCGTCGGCGTTTTCAAAGCCGGATTGCAAAGTATTATGATCGATATATGCCAAAGAACGTTTGGTTTTTACCTGCGGAATACCCATGGATTCAAATTGTAAATAAGCCATAGTGCCGGTGGCGTCCTGGGTGAGGGTTTGATCTATGCGCAAGGCGATTTCCTGCCCCGGACGCATTTCGCCGGAAAGCAAATGGGCGGAGATTATCTTTTGGCTTAAATTCATCCTTTAACCTCCTACATATTTAAACTTTCGTATACTTTTACCAATTCGCCATTGCTGATATTGGTCACCCGGCCCGCCGCATATTGGGCGTCTACCCATTCTTTGATTTTCAGAACCCGGGGATCGTTTTTATCGATGGATTTTTCTTCCAATCCCAAATGTTTAATCAGCCACATGGCGATACCGGCCACGCCGGAAGTGGCGGAAATGGAAACGCCGGGAGGGCTTTTGAGAATTTTGGCGGTATCGAAAATATTATAAATCTCTTCATCTTTCAACATGCCGTCGGCATGGATACCCGCCTGGGTATTATTGAAATTCCGACCCACGAAAGGCGTATTGGGCGGAATCACATAGCCCAATTCTTTTTCATAATAATCGGCGATATCCCGGATAACCGTAGGATCCATACCATCCATGGTGCCGCGAAGCTGCGCATATTCGATAACCATAGCTTCCAGCGGCGTATTGCCGGTGCGTTCGCCGATACCCAGCAAAGCGCAGTTAACGGCGGAAGCGCCATACAACCAGGCGGAGGCGGAATTGTTCACCGCTTTGTAGAAATCGTTATGGCCATGCCATTCCAACAATTCCGAATCAAAACCGCAATAATTGCGCAAACCGTAAATAATACCGGGGACGCTGCGGGGCATGGAAGCGCCGGGATAGCTGACGCCGTAACCCATGGTATCGCAAGCGCGAATCTTAATCGGCATGCTATATTCTTCCATCAATTTGCTTAATTCGTTGGCAAAAGGCGCCACAAAACCATAGAAATCCGCCCGAGTGATATCTTCAAAGTGGCAACGGGGATTGATACCCGCTTCCAAAGCGGAACGAATTACCGCCAGATAATCCTTCATTGCTTGCGATCTGGTTTTTTTCAGTTTTTTGAAAATATGATAGTCGGAGCAGCTAACCAAAATGCCGCATTCCCGCAAGCCCATGTTTTTGGCCAACTCGAAATCTTTTTTCGAGGCGCGAATCCAACCGGTGATTTCCGGGAAACGATAGCCTAAATCTTGGCATTCCCGCAAAGCCCGTTGATCTCTTTCGCTGTAGAGGAAAAATTCGCATTGACGGATAATGCCTTTGGGGCCGCCTAATTTATGTAACATTTTATATATATCCACGATATGTTTCACTTCATAGGGGGCGCGGCTTTGTTGACCATCCCGGAAGGTGGTATCGGTGATCCAAATATTGTCGGGCATTTCCGCCGGTACCAAACGATGATTGAAAGCGCAGCGGGGCACTTCGTCATAGGGAAACATATCCCGATACAAATGGGGCTCCGCCACATCTTGCAGGCTATATTTATAGTCGCACTCCAACAGTATGTTATAGCTTTTGCTAAACTCAAGCATACCTTTTACCTCCATCAAATTGTCTTTTTAAACACTGGGATGTTTGTATACAATAATACATTAATCCAAGCCTTACGTCAAGAGGCAAAAGCGATTTTTTTAAATTTTTCGTCCATAGGCAAAACCGGAAGGTTGAAGGGCCTTCCGGTTTTTTGGCTTACAAAATATTTTGCAGGCGCAGGCTTTCATTTTCCAACACATGTCCCAGGTAGAAAATCAGCTCCGTTAATTCTTTAATTGCCTGTTCACGGCTTTGTTCCGCCAACATCACTTTTAAATCCACCAAAGCCACTTCAATATCCCGCAAATCTTCATGATTGATGATCATTTGCCAGATTTTTGCACAATTTTGCCAGCCGTTTTCCAAATCTTCATATGCCGTTTGGGCGGAAGGCCAATCTTGGTTTTCCACCGCCTGCAACAGCGGCTGGGTCATCGCCAACAATTGTTCCGTAGAGCGGGAAACGTAATGCAAAGCGGCAAAACAACAAACCGCCAGCAACAGCACGGCCAAAGCCAGCGACACATATTGCCGTTTCATTTATTCGCCCTCCTTTTGCTTGCGTTGATAGTAAAACTGGCCGCCGCTATCCACGCCGGCAATAAAAATTTGCCTAGGATGGTCGATATGAGCCTGGCTTAATTGCTTATGCAACCAATTTTCATCATATCCCAAGCGGCTTAAAGCCCGGCGGTTCACATGCCCATCTAAAATAACCGCATAGGGTACGATCTCCCGCGGCGGCGGCAAAGGAACGTCGTTTACGGTCAAAGGCCGGCTACCGGTCTTGGGCAAAATACTGATTTGTCCATTGGTTTCCATTAGCACCAAATCCAATTCCTTGACGTCAAAATAGCCCTGAATCCGGCATTGTTCCAAAATATCGTTTAAATCTACCCGCAAACGGCGCAATTCCTTTTCCTGAAATTTACCGTTCTGAATTAACGCCGTTGGTTTACCACAAAAGAAATCCCGCATCTTCTCACTTTTCAAGTTAATTAGCGAAAATAGAACCTGCATCACCGCTAAAACGGCAATGGGCAATACGCTATTGACCAAAGGAACGGTATTGCTTTGCATGGCTAAAGACGCGGTTTCAGAAATGATTAGCAACACCACGAAATCAAACGGTTGCAATTGTCCCAGTTGCCGCTTACCCATAGCTTTCAAGGCGATAAGCGTTAAAAAATAAAGGATAACCGTGCGAATTAATAATAGGCTCATGATGATCCCTCTTTTATAAAGCTATTCTCCTATAGCTTGCATAGCATTTGGGCAAAATATGTATAAACCATATATAATTTCTATGATTTCTGCACATAATAGCTGCGATTTATAGCTGGGGTTTTCAAAAGGAGGTGGGAATATGAAACAAAAAAGCAAACCACAACCACCGGCGTGGTACAACAACATTATAAAAAAACACACGCCGCCACGGCCGTTGTTTCGCAATTGTCTGGCGGCTTTTCTCGGCGGCGGCCTATTATGCGCCCTGGCACAAACCGCTCATTATCTGTTGACCTTAGGGCAAATCACCGATCAAGCCGCCTCCACCATCGTCATGTTGTCCACGGTGGCTTTGGCCGCATTGTTTACCGGCTTAAATTTATACGATAAAGCCGGGCAATGTCTGGGAGCCGGTTTGGCGGTGCCGATTAGCGGTTTTGCCAATTCGGTGGCCGCCGCCATGCTGGAGCATAAAAGCGAAGGCTATGTTTTAGGCAGCGGCTGCAACAGTTTTAAATTGGCCGGAGCGGTGGTAATATTTGGCTTGATCTCCGCCTTTTTGTTTAGTTTTGCGGCGCTACTGTTGGATATGATATAAGAATCGAGGGGAAAACCATGGAAATCGTCAAACAAGGCCGGCAAAGTTGGCGGTATACCAATCCGCCGCAAATTTACGGCCAGGGCGTATGCGGCGGCCGCTTGGAAGGTCTGGGACCGCTAAAAGAAAGTTTCGACTACGTTTATACGGATTTGTATGCTGGAGAAAATACTTTTGAAAAAGCGGAACAAAAAATGCAACAAAAAGCCGGAGAAATCGCCTTAGCCAAGGCAGGTTTGGCCAAAGAAAAAATCGATTTGCTATGCGCCGGCGATTTGCTCAATCAAAACACCCCTTCCGCTTTTACTGCTCGTGCTTTGGGCATCCCTTTTTTTGGCGTATATACCGCTTGCGCCACCATTTGCCAGGCTTTGGCCGTAAGCTCCCTGGCCGTGGCCTGCGGCGCCGCCGCTTATGCTTTGGCGCTGGCAGGCAGCCACACCTGCACGGCGGAAAAACAATTTCGCTACCCCAATGAATACGGCGCCCAAAAACCGCCGTCCAGCCAATACACCGTTTGTGCCGCCGGCGCGGCGGCGCTGGGACCCCGCCAAGGCAAAGGCCAAGTGGGCATCGCCGGCGTAACCGTAGGCCGGGTAATCGATTTATCCATATGCGACCCGTTTAATATGGGCGCGGCTATGGCGCCGGCTTTTGCCGATACCTTAACCGTGCATTTGCGGGAATATCAGCGCCAACCCCAAGACTACGACTTGATTTTAAGCGGCGATTTGGGCAAAACCGGCCAAGCCATCGCCTTGGATTTATTGGAACGTAACGGCGTACCCCATGTGGCGGAACGCTTTACCGATTGCGGACGGTTGCTGTTAGGCGAAAACAAGAAATTCTTTTCCGGCGGCAGCGGCATCGGCTGCGCCGCATCGGTAGGACTAGGCCATATTTACCGTCTATTACAACAGGGACAATTAAACCGGGTTTTGCTTTGCGCCACCGGCGCTTTGCTTTCCCCCTGCGCCAATCAACAACAGGAAAGCATACCCGGAATTTGTCATGCCATCATCATGGAAAGAGGGTAAGGGTATGGAATTTTTGACGGAATTTTTTCGCGCTTTCTTTGTCGGCGGCCTATTTTGTTTGGCCGGGCAACTGTTGATGGACGTAGGAAAGTTTACCCCCGCCCATGCTTTAAGCATATTGGTCTGTTTGGGCAGCTTTTTGGGGGCCATAGGCGCCTATCCGGCTTTGGTGCGCTTCGCCGGCTTCGGCGCCGCTTTGCCCATTAGCAGTTTTGGCAATTCTCTGGTCCAAGGGGCTTTGGCTGGCGCCAGAGGCGGCGGGGTTTTGGGCTTGTTCACCGGTATACTCAGCCAGGTTTCCGCCGGTATTGCCGCCGCCGTCTTGTTCGGCTTTATCGTGGCTTTGTTTGGCAAAGCCAAACTATAGCGTTCATGTCAAAATTTGCCGCAAAACAGGAAATCTCTTAGCCGGCGGGGAATTGTAACAAAAAATCCCCGGGGTTTCGCCGTGTAAAAATCCCCCGGCGCCGCCTCTGTATGCGCCGAAGGAAAGCAGATCTGACTCGGCAGCCTCCGGCCTCATACCGCCGCTGGCGGCAGGCAGAAGGAGAAGCGTTTGCTTTTCCCGGCCACAATCCTGCCCCATAGCCGTTTGCCGCCCCTATTCCATAGCGGCAAATCCCTGCCGGCACAAACCGGGGAAATACGCAAAAAGGACAAACTTATGGCCAAAGCAAAAACCGTTTTTTTCTGCAGCGAATGCGGCGGCGAAAGCGTCAAATGGTACGGCCGCTGCCCCCATTGCGGCGCCTGGAACACTTTGGTAGAAGAAGCGATTTCCCGGGAAAAACCAGCGCCGCCGGGACAATCCCCCCGGGAAATCGTCAAACCCCAAGCCATTGCCAAGGTGGCCGCCGCAAATATCCAGCGGCAAACTTTGGATATGCCAGAATTGGACCGGGTGCTGGGCGGCGGATTAACCCCCGGCTCTTCCATTCTTCTAGGCGGAGAACCAGGCATCGGCAAATCCACCCTGCTGTTACAAGCCGCCGCCGCCATGGCCAAACGCGGCCCGGTTTTATATATCAGCGCCGAAGAATCGGCGGCGCAAATCCGTATGCGGGGCGAACGATTGCATGCGCTGGAGGCCAATTTATATATATTGGCCCAAACCGATGTGGACGAAGCTTTGCGCCAAGCGGAGGAAATGCCTTTAACCCTGCTGATTGCCGACAGCGTGCAAGCTTTGTACAGCCCGGCCCTGTCCAGCGCTTCCGGCAGCGTTTCCCAGGTAAGGGCGGTGGCGGCGGCCTGCGTCGCCTTTGCCCGAAAAAAAAATATCCCGGTTATGCTCATCGGCCACGTCACCAAAGAGGGGCTGCTGGCCGGTCCCCGGGTATTGGAACATATGGTGGATACGGTGCTATATTTTGAAGGAGAACGCTATAACAGCCTGCGCCTGTTGCGGGCGGTAAAAAACCGTTTCGGCTCCACCAACGAGTTAGGCGTTTTTCAAATGGAGCGGGAAGGTTTGCAGCCTTTAAGCGATGCTTCCGCCTATTTTATCAGCAACCGCCGGCCGGAGGAACCGGGATCGGCAGTAACCTGCGTCATGCAGGGCAACCGGCCTTTGCTGGTGGAAATTCAGGCGCTGGTAGGCAAAAGCGCCTTTGGCAATCCCCGGCGTTTGGCCGGCGGATATGATTATAACCGTTTGCTGCTAATCATCGCGATTTTGGAAAAAAAGCTGCATTTGCCCCTGGGGGACAAAGATGTATATTTAAGCGTCGCCGGAGGCGCCAGAGCCGACGATCCGGCAGCGGATTTGGCGGCGGCGGCGGCTATCGTATCTTCCCTGAAAGAAAAACCCTTGCCTCAGGATGTGCTGCTGGCCGGAGAAGCAGGGCTGCTGGGAGAATTGCGCAACGTCGGGCAAACGGAAAAACGCTGCCGGGAGGGGGCGGCTTTCGGCTTTCGCCACATTCTTTTGCCCGCCGGCAGCGGCGGCGAAACCAATGGCATCAGGCTGTTGCCGGCCAAAGATTTGCAACAGGCTTTGACCATTTTGGATTTATCTTTTTAACCCAATGCGGCTATGCAAAAACCGACAACCGTCCATTGCAAAATCTGTAAACCCTATTCCAGGCATAAAAAAACAGGCAGCGATTGCTACCTGTTTTTTTGCATGTTCCGCAACAACTGTCGGCGGGCTATTGATCCAAATCCACCAAAGTCACTCCGGGACCGCCTTCGGCCAATTCCGCCAGACGATATGATTTGACCAGGCGATGGGTGCGCAAATATTCGTGCACTGCCGCTTTCAAAGCCCCGGTACCCCGGCCATGATTGATGCGTACCTGTTTTAATCCGGCAATAAATGCATCGTCAATATATTTATCCAACAAATGCACGGCTTCCAGGCTATCCATGCCGTGTAGGTTCAATTCCGCTTCCACCCCCCGGGCTTTGCGGGCGCCGATAGCGCCGCCCCAGGATTTGCCTTTGTTTTTCTTCGTTTTGTTTTCATCCGCCAGGCGTATATCCTTAAGGGCCGCTTTCAGTTTTATGACCCCTACCTGCAACAGCAAATCGCCGTTTTGATCCGGTGGCGCCGCCACATAACCGTATTGATTCAATTTGGGCAAAAACACATAATCCCCTTTTTTGACGCTTTTCGGCGCTTCGCCGGCAAAAACCGGCTCGGGAATTTCTTCTTCCAATTGGCTGCGCCAATCCTTTAGTTTTTTCTGGGCTTCCTGCCAGGCTCGTTCCGCGGCTTTGTCCTTTTCCAGTTTTTCCTGGGTTTGCCGGTACAACTGGCGGCTTTTTTCCCGGGTTTCATCGACGATTTTCTGGGCCTGTAGATTGGCTTTGCGCAATATGGCGTTGCTTTTGATTTGCAGCTTTTGTTCTTCCCGGGCCAATTGTTCTTCCCGCCGCCGCACCGCTTCGCCGGCAATACGGGCGGCTTCTTTTTCCTCTGCGGTTTGCCGGCGCAAGGTTTCCAAATCCGCCAACATCGCCGCCACCGCCACGTCTTCACTGGAAAGATGGCCGGCCGCTTCCTCAATAATATGCTCCGACAAGCCCAAACGGCGGCTGATTTCAAAGGCGTTGCTTTTGCCCGGCACGCCCATTTGCAAGCGATAGGTTGGCGATAAAGTAGCCAGATCAAATTCCACGCTGGCATTGATAAAACCGGGATTGTTATAGGCGAACGCTTTCAATTCGCTATAATGGGTGGTGGCCACCACCTTGGCTCCTTGGCCGGCCAGATATTTCAAAATCGACATAGCCAAAGCCGCCCCCTCGGTGGGGTCGGTGCCGGCGCATAATTCATCCAGCAACACCAGACTGTTTTCATCTCCCTGGCTGAGGATGGAAACAATATTGGTCATATGCGAAGAAAAGGTGGACAAATTCTGCTCTATGCTTTGTTCGTCGCCAATATCGGCAAACACCTGGCGAAAACTGCGCAATTGACTGCCGGCATCCGCCGGAATATGCAAGCCGGAAAGTCCCATCAACGTCAGCAAACCCACGGTTTTTAAAGCCACGGTTTTGCCGCCGGTATTGGGACCGGTGATCACCATGGCGGAAATTTGTTTGTCCAGCCGTAAATCAATCGGCACCACCCGGGCCGCGGGGATCAGCGGATGCCGGGCCTGGCGCAAAAATAGCGGTCCGTCGGCGCCGATATAGGGGGCCACGCCGTCCATTTCATAGCTGAGTTTGCCTTTGGCCAAAATAAAATCCAAGGCAGCCAAACGATTGAGATTGGCCGTCATTTCCTGGGAAAAGCCATAGGCCAACTGGGATAGGGCGCGGAAAATAGCGGCGATTTCCGCCTCTTCCTCCCGGGAAATGGCGGTTAGCTCGTTGTTCAACTCCATTACCGCCAAAGGCTCGATAAAAACCGTTGCGCCGGAGGCGGATTGATCATGGGCCACCCCGGCAATCTGGCCTCGGTATTCCTGTTTCACCGGCACCACATAGCGATTGGCGCGAATGGTGACAATGGGATCCTGCAAAAATTTGGCGGTATTGGGATTATGAATCAGATTATCCAGACGGTCCTTAATTCTCTGCCCGGTTAATTGCCGACGGCGGCGCAGATTATACAATGCCTCGCTGGCCCGATCCTGAATCGTTCCATCCTCGCCAATAGCCTTTTCCACAGCGCTTTCCAAGGTTTTGCCCACGGTTAAACCCCGCCCTAAAGAAGTAAGCACAGGAAAGCTGCCTTTGATTTCGCTAAAAAAGCTTTTGGCCAAACGGGCGGCGCGAAACATGGCCGCCAAGCGCAACAAACCCTCCGCATCCAATATGCCGCCGATTTGCAAATGTTGCAAATAAGGACGAATATCCCATAGCCCGCCTAAGCTGAACGTAGGATACAAACGCAGCAGTTCCCTGGCTTCGTCGGTTTCCTTTTGCAATTGCCCGGCCTCATAGGCGTCGGTCACCGGAACCAATTGTTCCGCCTGTTCTCGGGAAAGGGCAAACGAACAAAAACCAGCCAAACGCTGCAAGATTTTATCGTATTCCAATTTTTTTAAGGTTCCGCTATCCATTAAACCCCTCTATACAAATGACCTTTCGTATATTCTCCCTGCAACAAATCGCCGATTTTCTCCGTGGCTTCCGCCAAACCCCATTTATCCTCTATGGCCAATCCATACAAGCCCATAATTCGTTTGGCTTTGGCCAAGGGATACAGGCGTAAATCCAGGGACAGCACTGCCACGCCGGCCTGCGTCAATTTGGCAATATCCGGCAGCAGGCATAAATCCCGAGAATTAAAAATATGCGCTCGACATTCGTTATCGCAACGCAGAGGAAAAGCATAGCCTTTTTCATCCCTCAAATTCATGCGATTATGATCCATGCACGGGGCGGAACAGGCCTGATTTTTATTGCGGCCGCCCAAAATCGCCCCCAAAGGGCAATATTCGCTGATCATCAA
Organism: uncultured Peptococcaceae bacterium; assembly: GCA_949289995.1. GTDB lineage: Bacteria > Bacillota > Dehalobacteriia > UBA4068 > UBA4068 > JAILCQ01. The sequence goes on along the minus strand of CASEQE010000024.1, from coordinate 7,577 downwards.
TTGGCATGGTCCTTGAACCGTCAGCTCTTTTTCCATAGGCCAATCCGCCATATTCTGGATTTGATTCAGGGTCAATTCCGGGGACAGGCATTGGCGGCTGAGACCTTCCTGAGCCAACAAGGCGGCGGCGGCAGAGTTGAATACGTTTAAACCGACGCCGCCATATATTTTACCCTGCCAACCGGCTTTTCGAGCCAATAAGATTTGCCCCGAATTATTCACTACCAAGGCCGGAAAATCCAAAGCCTGCCAGGCGGCAATACGATTTTGCCATTTTTCCAAATCGCTTTGGGCAATAATTTGCGGCAAATAAGGAATCAAACGGCAACCGGCGGGTTGCAATTTCTTCGCCAAACTTTGATAATCCCAAGGTTTATTTCCACGGAAGCCTACGGCGTCCAGATAAATATCGGTTATGCCCTGGCGGGCGGCGGCCAAGGCGGTTTCTTCCTCTCCCGCCAAAACCGCCAGCCGAGGACGGCGCACCGGCCGGGAGCGACCGGGAGCGGCGGCGGCCTTGGCTTCCGCCATGGCTTGCCGGTTCCATTCCGCCGCTACGGCGGTCTGGCAATGCTTCTCCACCAATTGCGCCACCAGATCCCGGCGGCAATGGTTGAGTACGGAGGCAGGGATCATGATATCGTCATCCAATTCTCCGTCCAAGGCACCAAAACAAAAACCGCTGCCGCCCAGACGCTGTAGTTGCGCCTGAACGCTATACCAGTCGCTGACGCTGGTTTGGGCCGGGGCGACAATATATGAAGAAACCGATTTGGCGCTTATTCCGTCTTCATCCACGGCGCTAACGGTCAATGGAAGGCCTTTTTTGGCCTCGATGACAAAATCCACCCGTTTTTCGCCGCTTTGACGGTAGCTGGCTCGGGCCCGCTCCATCAGGGGCGCGTCGTAGGTTTTGAACACCCGGTCGCCTACCCGTCCCGCTTTGCTGGGGATATCCACCGTCTGGCCCACTTCCCCATGGTCCGTAGGTTGATCCTGGTATAAAATTTTGTTGACGGTAAATCCTTCATGGCCGCCGGCGGACACCCACACGTCCACCCCGTCGCCCAAGGACAACGGCTGTTCCAACTTAAGACGAATAAAACCGCCTTCGGCCTGGCTAATTCTGCCCAGGAACAATCCCCGGTTGTTGGGTCGCTGATAGCTCATCAAAGCGGCACCGGGATTGCCATACCAATAGCCGGGGCCATGATCCCGATTGAAGGCCTGCAGCAATTGGCGCATATCTTCTTGGGAGGGAAACACCACCCGGTTTTCGTCCAGCAAACGCAAATAACGGCTGTATACATCTGTTACCGTTGCCACATATTCCGGCTTTTTCATACGACCTTCGATTTTCCAAGAAGCCACACCCAAACGATACAGGGCTTCTATTTCCGGAAAACCCACCAAATCCCTGGGAGAAAGCAAATAGTTCCCTTTGATCTGGCTCATTTGGGGTACGCCGTTTTCATCTGTCAGGGTATAGGCCATGCGGCAGGGTTGGGCGCATTTGCCCCGGTTGCCGCTACGCCCCCCTACCATACTGGAAAACAAACATTGACCGGAATAACAGACGCATAAAGCCCCGTGGACGAAAATTTCCAGTTCAATATCGCTGTTGGCTTGAATGGCGGCAATATCGGCCAGGGATAACTCCCGGGCCAAAACCACCCGCCGCATACCCCAGGCGGCGGCAAACGCCACCCCAGCCCCATTATGCAAGCTCATTTGCGAGCTGGCATGAAGAGGCAGACGGGGCATAATGCGCCGCAAATTATAGAGCAAACCCAAATCCTGAATCAGAATCCCATCCACACCCAATTGATACAATCCGGCGATATAATCCAAAGCCTGGCCCATTTCCTCGTCGCCAATTAAGGTATTCACCGTTACATATACTTTTTTCCCTTGAAAATGGGCGGCATGAATCGCTTCTGCTATGGCTTCATCATCAAAATTATCGGCAAACGCCCGGGCGCCAAAATTTTTTCCGCCCAAATATACCGCATCCGCGCCGTTTAAAATCGCCGCGTAAAAAGCGTCCATATTGCCCGCCGGGGCCAAAAGCTCCGTCATAAGCCGCTCCTTTCTACTATGGATCGATTCTGCTTAAGCCTGTTTTCTTTGCCAGCGAATCAAACCCGAGCCGGCAACGATTTCCACCCCGGCGCAGGCCAATTCGTCCAAGAACAAATTCAATCCCAGACTGTCGCTGGCCATATGGCCGGCAATCAGCAGATTGAGCTTGGCTTCTTTGGCGATTTTCACCATGCCCTCGGTAGCATGCATAGCCACTACGGTGCTAATACCGGCGTCGGACAGTTTCTGCATCATTTCCTTGGGTCCGCTGGTGCCGCCGGTGAAATCCACGAAAATCCGGCCGGCGCTGCGTCCGGTGGCGCCGGATACCAGCAGCGGCGGCAGATTATGGGTGGCGGAATAATGATATTCCGGTATATCTTTCAACAGTTTAATAATATCGCCTACGGTTTCCGGGGCTTCCGCATTTAACAAATCCGTAAGAAAAGTAGCCGCCAAATTGTCCGCCGGCGTATGGATGCACATCATCGGCAACCCCAACAGGCGGGCGGCGTCTACCGCCCGGAAATGATTGGCGGAATGTATGCTTCGTTCCACCTCGGTTATCCGTTCGTCCAGCAGCGCCTCGGCTACGTTGGGCAATACGCCGGTTTTACGAATCACCCCAGGTTGCACCTGCATCACTTTGGCCAAATTAATCAGACCTTCCCCTTCCGGATGATGGGCCAAAGCCAAATCGATGCCGGCGCCCCGGCGGTTGAGGTTTTCAATTAAATTGATTTCTCCCACTTCCAAATCCACGCCGCAAAACAGCTTATGAATCTCCGTTTGCGGATCGCCGTTTAGCAAACGGCTGTCGCCATAAGGATTGTCCAGGGAGGCCATATCAAAATACGCCTGTTCGTCTTCTTCCAGTTTTTCATAGGCCTTCGCTGCTTTATCCAGCTCTTTTTCGGCCACGTCCCTACCTCTGGGGTCGGCGTTCATGCCCATTTCCACCGCAGTGCGGTATATATCGATTAATTTCATATGCATTCTCCTACTCTGTATCTTAACGCAACTGTATATGCAAATTCTCTTGTAAGGTTTTCACAATGGCGGCAAAGCTTTGATCCACTTCTTTATCGGTAAGAGTACGTTCTTCATTGACAAAACTTAAGGAATAGGCCAAACTACGTTGACCGGCGGGAATCGGCGCCCCGTCGTATAGGTCGAACAATTCCACTTTGCGCAGATAAGCGCCGCCGGCCCGGCGAATGGCGGCTTCAATATCCGCCGCCGCCACATTGGCGTCACCCAGCAAAGCGATATCCCGTTTGACCTCGGGATAACGGGGCAAATCATGCTTTTGCGGTATATTGTTGGCGGCAGCGAATAGCGGCGCCATATACAATTCCCCCACCACGGTACGGTTTTCCAATTCATAGGCGGCGGCGGTCAGCGGATGGATTTCGCCGATATAGCCCAAAAGGGTATCGTCCAAGAAAATCTCCGCCGCCCGGCCGGGATGCAGATAGGGCGCATGCAACCGCTGATAACGCAAACCCGAAATGCCCAAGGCCCGGAATAAAGACTCCACTATGCCTTTTAGGAAGAAGAAATCGTAGGCGCGGCCTTGTTTCTGCCAATTTACGGCCGGGGCGCCGCTAAGGGCGAAGCCCAGCAACAGTTTTTCTTCGGGTTGCAACGGTTCTTCTTCCAACTGGCCAGCCTGCAAACCGCCGGCGGGAACGAAGCTCATACCCATCTCAAACAGACGCACGTCCAAATTGCGGCGGCTGTTGTTGCGGGAAACCGCATGCAACAACCCGGGCAACAGGCTTTGCCGCATCACGCTTTGTTCTTCGTTCAGCGGGTTTTGTATCCGCAGACCGCCGCACCAGGGATGGCCGGCCGGCAGACGCAAACGAGCCGCCTCTTTGGGGCTGATAAAACTATAATTCACCGTTTCCTGCAGGCCCAATCCGGCGCACAATTCTTTGACCCGCAGCTCCAGACTTTGCTCCCGGTTGCGATAGCCGCAAGTTTGGTTCAAGGGAATGGTGGCGGGAATATGGTCGTAGCCTTTCAAACGCGCCACTTCTTCAATTAAATCTTCCTCCAGGACGATATCCCGGCGATAGGTAGGCGCCGTTACCCAAACCGCTTCCGTTTCTTCCGCCGGTTCCAGGCCAAAAGCCAGATTTTTCATAACCTGGACAATTTCCTCCATAGAGTAGTCCATGCCCAACAAAGCGTTGACTTTGGCCCGGCGCAACAAAATCCGTTTGGGAGCGAAGCTTTCCCGGCAAATGTCCACCGCCCCTTTGGCAGCGGTGCCGCCGCAATAACGTACCAGCAGCTGGGCTGCCCGCCGGGCGGCCAAATCGCAAGAAGCCGCGTCAATACCTTTTTCAAAACGCTGAGATGATTCCGAAGGAATTCCCAGACGCCGGGCGGTACGGCGAATATGTACCGGTTCAAAACAAGCGGATTCGATCAAAATATCCTGGGTATTTTCCGTTACCTCGGAATTAAAACCGCCCATTACCCCGGCCAAACATACCGGGCCTTCGCCGTCGCAGATTAAAATCTCGTCGCCGTTAAACACCCGGTTCTTTCCGTCCAGGGTAGTCAATTCCTCGCCCAAAGCCGCTTCCCGCACATATATTTTTTTGCCTCGCAGGCTTTGATAATCAAAGGTGTGCAGCGGTTGATTGTATTCCAACATTACAAAGTTGGCGATATCCACCACATTGTTAATGGGGCGCATACCCGCCGCCAGCAAATATTGCTGCATCCACAACGGCGAGGGACCGATACGCACGCCGGTTACCAAGCGGGCCAGATAACGGGGGCAAATCGCCGGGTCATCCACCTGGATATCGATCATGCCCTGAATATCCGGACCTTCTTCCGGATAACTCAGATCCGGTTCCGCCGCCTTCAACCCGGTAAGGGCCGCCGCTTCCCGGGCGCAATTCAGCACGCCTAGGCAATCGGAACGATTGGGCGTCAATTCCACCACCAATACCTGATCCTTTAGGCGCAAAGTTTCCACCAAATCGGCGCCGGCCTGCAAATAATCGGGCAGCAGCCAAATGCCGCTATGGTCTTCCCCCACCCCTAACTCTTTTTGCGAGCAAAGCATACCCCGGCTCTCTACGCCAAAGGCTTTTTTACAACCGATGGTAAAGCCTCCCGGCAAAGTGGCGCCAACCTTGGCGAAAGCCACGGTTTGGCCGGCAGCCACATTGGGGGCGCCGCAAACCACGGTTTCTTCCCTTTCGCCGTCGTACACGGCGCATATATGCAGATGATCACTGCCTTCCATTTTTTCACAACGATTGACTTTGCCCACGACCACGCCGGACAATTCCTGACAGCGGGGTTCTACTTCGTCGATTTCCAAACCGGCAAAGGTCATTTTTTCCGCCAATTCCTCAGCGGTTATATTGATCGGCAAATAATCTTTCAGCCAATTATACGATACTCTCATGGTTTAAGCCCTCCCAAAGCCGCTTAAGAAGCGCACGTCGTTATCAAACAGCAGCCGCATATCGGTAATGCCATATTTCAGCATGGCGATTCGTTCCACGCCCATGCCAAAGGCGAAACCGGTCAGTTTTTGCGGATCGTAGCCGGACATTTGCAGCACATTGGGATGTACCATACCGGAACCAAGAATTTCAATCCAGCCGCTGCCTTTACACAAACGGCAACCGGCGCCGCCGCAAGCGAAACAGGAGACGTCCACTTCCGCCGAAGGCTCGGTAAACGGGAAAAAGCTGGGCCGCAAGCGGATTTGCCGGTCTGCGCCAAACATCTGCTGCGCAAAAGCCAACAAGGTCCCTTTCAAATCCCCCATGGTCACGTTTTCATCCAGCAGCAAGCCCTCCACCTGATGGAACATGGGGGAATGGGTAGCATCGTCGTCCCGACGGTATACCACACCGGGGGCGATGATTTTTACCGGATAGTTGCCCTGCATTTGCTCCATAGCATGAGCCTGTGCCGGAGAAGTATGGGTACGCAGCAGCAGATTGCCGCTAAAATAAAAGCTGTCCTGCATATCCCGGGCCGGGTGATCTTTGGGAATATTCAGGGCTTCAAAATTATAGTAATCCGTTTCCACCTGGGGGCCTTCCATAATCGTATAGCCCATGCCGATAAAAATATCTTCGATTTCCCGGCGCACCGTGGTTAAAATATGCAATGAACCGGCGGGAAAAGCAGTTCCCGGCAGGGTAATGTCTACGGTTTCATCGGCCAAAGACTGATTCAGCGCCGCCTCTTTCAGCTCTTCCATACGCTGCTGAATCGCCGCCTCTACCTTTTGCTTGGTTTGATTGACTGCCTGACCCAAACGGGGTCTTTCTTCCGGGCTAACCTCACCCATCATTCTGGAAATTTGGGTAATCTCCCCTTTTTTGCCCAGATAGGCTACTTTAATTTCCGTCAACGCAGCCAAATCTCGGCAAGACGCCACAGCTTCTTCCGCTTTGGCCTGAATCTCCGTTAATTTGTCCCACATAAGCCATCCTCCGATACAAAAAATTACAAAAAACAAAATGCCTTTCACCCCTGGGATGAAAGGCATAGATAGCATATTGGCCTTTTAAAACTATGGCAACGGCAAAGCCACAGGCTTTGTTCATTGCGGCATCATCCTGCGGTAAATGATATAAGCGGCAACCGAACCGGTTTGCTCGAAAAGTTTCCATAAAGTTTTCGCACTAAATCGCATGATTGCCAACCCTTTCGCAGCTTATTTCCTCCAACAGTAGATTCCATAAAGCTACAGGCTTGCCCGGATCGCCGGTTTGTCCAAGGGAAAACCGGCGCGGAGCTCCAAAGCTTCAGCCTGTGCAGCTATTATACCATATAGGCAGGGAAGCCGCAAGCGCAAGGAGGCAATTTTTTCCGCCAAAATCAGTAATTTTTAGCCTTTACCACAGGGAATAGGGCTTTTTTTCTCATCCGCCCAAGGAAACAACAAAGGCGGTGGCGCGGCTGAGCAATTCTTCCCTTCCGGCAAGGGTTACGGCGGAAAAAGGCAGTATAGCGGCGGCGGGCGTCTCCAAGGTTTCGGCAATCGCTTTCACCCCGGCGGCGGCGGCGTTTTTGCTCAGTTTATCGCTTTTGCCGGCAATCAATTGCAGGCGAAAGCCTGCTCCGCTCAAAAAACGATACATTTGCCTATCCTCTTGGCTGGGCAAATGGCGAATATCCAGCAGTTGCCAGCAATAAACCGTTTGCCGGCGGCTACTTAAATAGGCGTCGATAAACGCCGCCCACTGCTGCCGCTCGGTTTTGGAGGCTTTGGCATAGCCGTAACCGGGCAAGTCCACAAAATGCCAGGCAATACGGCGCTGGTCAAAATCCGCCTCCGCACGATAAAAATTCAACAAGCGGGTTTTCCCCGGTTGGCTAGAAGTGCGGGCCAAATTTTTTCGCTGTAGCAGGGCGTTCATCAAAGAACTTTTGCCGGAATTGGAGCGGCCGATCAAAGCGATTTGCGCCAGTTCTTCCTGGGGATATTGATTTTTATGCAC
>CASEQE010000023.1 GCA_949289995.1 uncultured Peptococcaceae bacterium | reverse complement strand
CACTCTACAACCACCTCGTCATGCACATGGAACACTACCGAATAACCCTCCGTCTCTAATCGTTCTATCACTTCCGCCAAACAATCCCTGGCGATGGCTTGTACGCAGTTTTCAACCAATTTACCGCCGTAAGTTTCGATCCTTCGCCATTTTTTGGACGTTTGATCTATACCCATATATGTGACGACGGGTTTGTCCCATCGATTTTTTTTCAATGCCGGCTTTGCATAAAATAATTTACGCCCGCTGGGCAAACGGATGGTAAAAAAGTCTAAATCATTACCTGCGTCTATTTGTCTAGCCAATTGCAAGCCTCTTGATTCTACCGGCTTTCCCGTTTGAATGGCCTGCACGGCCGCCGCCTCCACACCGTACCATAAATCGCGGATGGCTTTATTCGCCTCCCGCCAACGGTTTACGATATCCGGCAGTTCGCTTTCATCCAGCCCCATATCCAACGCCCCCATCTGCACCAGCGCCCTGGCCCCGCCCTGATAACCCAAGGCCAATTCCGCCACTTTTCCCTTTTGGCGCAAAGCATACTCCGGCCGGCCTTTTCGGATTCGTTCCAGCGGCACGCCAAACATTTGCGCGGCGGAGGCCTCATAGATTTTCCCGTGGCCGCGGAATACTTCCAGCCGCCATTCTTCCCCTGCCAGCCATGCCAAAACTCGCGCCTCAATGGCGGAAAAATCGGCGTCGATCAATACCCATCCCGGCCCGGCGACCAAAGAAGTACGGATAAGCTGGGAAAGAGTATCCGCCACCGCTCCATATAAGGTTTTTATAGAATCGGTTTTTCGTTGTTTTACCAATTCCCTTGCTAAAGATAAAGGCTCTACATAAGTGCGCGGCAAATTATGCACCTGTACCAACCTGCCTGCCCAACGCCCCGTTCGGCTAGCGCCATAAAACTGCAATAATCCGCGCAATCGTCTGTCATGGCAAACGGCCGCTTCAATGGCGTCGTATTTTTTGGTGCTAGTTTTTGCCAGCTCTCGACGGATTTCCAGTAAACGCTTGGCGCGACGGCTGGCGATATCCTCGCTTAATAAACGGCTTACCGTCTCCTTTTGTAAATCGCCTATATCGGCGGATAATTCCTGGTTCAGCCATTGGATAAGCTGCCGTGCGCTATTTGGATTATCTAAGCCGGATAATTCCGCCGCCTCCCGCATCCATTGTTCACGGGTTTCTTTACCTATCTCAATCGCTCCACGCACCAAATCCATATCTACCGCCACGCCCCGGGCGTTTATTTTCATATCCGTTTGCCACTGTTTTTCCAAATCATCGGAAGGAGCAAAGCCGGATAAGCGGCGTAAAATTTCCGCTTCGGCGATCACGTCTCCCCGGCAATATTCTTTAAACAATCGCCATTTTTCTGGGTCATGCCGGGGGAAATTACGCAAACGCCCTCCGTTACTTTTGGTTGGCGCACAAGGCATACAGAAATATCGAATCAACGCTTTTCCCACAGCTTGCTTTTGCTTGTCCTCCGGCAAACCCAACGCTTTACCAACTGCGTCCAATCCCGCCGGATAACCGCAATACAAAGCGTGAACCATGGTGCAACGCCATTGCTCTAGCGGCAGTGGGCCAAAAGCTTTCGATAAGCATATCCATTCAAAGGCGGCGTTATACGCATGCTTCCGATATTTGCGATCGGCTAAAGCGGCGGCAAGCCATGGGGGCAAGGTTTCCCCCATGGCTAGATCGATCACTTGCACCTCGCCGCCGTCAAGGCTATAAGCGAATAGCAAAATTTGAAAATCCGGACTTTGGCAATATTTACAAACACCCGCTTTGGTCAAAGATACGCTGCTATATGTTTCAATATCGATATTCAAATCATGCATAAATGCAGCTCCTTTTGTGCAGGATCGGTTAAATTTGGGGGACTGTCTGCTAGCACACAATCCCCCAAAAACGTTCTGGAAACAGGAATCATAGATGGGCGCTTACCGGTTTTCCGGTTAACGGATCTACCTGCCATGGCTCATCTTCATATTCAGATTGCGTGCCCATAGCGCCGACCTGGGCGAAGTCAGAAGCTGCCGAAGCGCCGCCGGCTAAAGGCTCTCCGTCTCTTGTTTTCATCACATTACCCAGCCCGCAACCAACACCTTTTTTTCCGTTGTTAACATAGCCGAAAAAATTAATGGTTACCCGGGCGTACATACCGCTATAGATATCTTCCGGCGACAGGTCGTTGCGAATATCGCTTTGATGTACCACTTGCGGCCTTTTTTTGGTACTGGCGGTTATTACCCAGCAGCCTTTACACTCCGGGCCATAAGGCGCGCCGTTGTCTCGCACGCCGTCGCCGTCATGTAAAGGAACAGGTAACACCGGCGGCCGTACGCCGCCCCAAATTTTACCCTGGGCG
>CASEQE010000022.1 GCA_949289995.1 uncultured Peptococcaceae bacterium | reverse complement strand
GACGCAAATTTTTAGTCCCGAGGGTAAATTGATCCCGGTATCGGTAGTGGAAGCCGGCCCCTGCAAAATCGCGCAAATTAAAACCGAAGAAAACGACGGTTATCAGGCCCTGCAAATCGGCTACGGCCAAATAAAACCCGTTAACGTCAACAAACCCGTCAAAGGCCATTGCGACAAGGCCGGTATCGACCCCGTCCGTTATTTCCGCGAAGTGCGGGTGAAGAACGCCGCCGATTATCAAGTGGGCGATACCATTGCCGTGGATATTTTTGCCGCCGGCGATTTGGTGGACGTTAGCGGAACGTCCAAAGGCAAAGGCTTTGCCGGTACCATCAAAAGATGGAATGACCGCCGGGGCCCCATGAGCCACGGTTCCAAGAGCCATCGCCGTCCCGCCACCACCGGCGCCAAAGGTCCGGCTCGGGTGTTTAAAGGCAAACATTCCCCCGGTCAAATGGGACATGAAGCGGTGACGGTGCAAAATTTGGAAATCGTTAAAGTAGACGCCGAACGCAATTTGTTGCTGATCAAAGGCGCCATTCCCGGTCCCAAAGAGGGATTGCTGCTGATCAAAGAATCCCGTAAAATGGGTTAAGCGTCGCAAAGGAGGTTTAGCATGGCTAAGATAGATGTATTGGATAGAGAAGGCGCCTCTGTAGGCGAAATCGAGCTTAACGAAACCATCTTTATGGCGCCGATTAACACGCCGGTTATGCACCAGGCGGTTACCGTGTATCTCAATTCCCTGCGCCGTGGCACGCATGCCGTTAAAAACCGTGCGGCGGTTTCCGGCGGCGGTAAAAAACCCTGGCGGCAAAAAGGTACCGGCCGCGCTAGTTTCGGCAGCAGCCGTAACCCGGTGTGGCGCGGCGGCGGCGTGGCCTTCGGCCCCGTACCCCGTAGCCATAAAACGACTATGCCGAAAAAAATGCGGCGTTTGGCGCTGCTGTCGGCCTTGTCTAGTAAATATGCGGATGGAGATTTGATCGTAATTGACGATTTGACGATGGAAGCGCCGAAAACCAAAGAATTGGTACGGATTATGCAAAATATTTCCGCCCCCAATGCTTTGATCGTGTTAAACGACGGTATGGATAATACCGTTTTATCCGCCAGGAACGTAACCGGTTTGAATACCGCATCCTGGGATTCTCTGAATACCTATAAAATTTTATACAATCAGAAATTGGTTATCACCAAAGACGCTTTGACGTCCCTGGAGGAGGTGCTGGCGAATGCGTGATCCGCAAACCGTATTGATTAAGCCGCTGGTTTCTGAAAAATCCATGGCTCTGATGGAAGAAAATAAATATTCCTTCCTGGTTGATAAGGCGGCCAATAAAATCGAAATCAAACATGCGGTGGAAAGCTTATTTAACGTGAAAGTTTGCAACGTTACCACCAGAATCAACAAAGGCAAATATAAAAGAATGGGCCGCTATCTCGGCAAACGCTCCGACACGAAACGCGCCGTGGTCACTCTGGCTGAAGGCGATAAGATCGAGATCTTTTCCGGCTTACAGTAAAAGCGGTCAAAGGAGGAAATTTTTATGGGCATTAAAAAATATCAACCCACGTCTCCCGGCCGCAGAGGAATGACGGTTTCCACTTTTGAGGAAATCACCACCGCCAAGCCGGAGAAAGCCCTGCTGGAACCCCTTAAGAAAAAAGGTGGTCGTAACAATCAGGGTAAATTGACCACCCGCCATCAAGGCGGCGGCCATAAACAAATGTACCGGGTGATCGACTTTAAACGTCAAAAAGACAATATTCCTGGTAAAGTAGCAAGCATTGAGTATGATCCCAATCGTTCCGCCAATATCGCCCTGCTGCATTATTTGGACGGCGAGAAAAGATACATTATCGCTCCCTTGGGTCTGCAGGTTGGCGACGTTCTCTATTCCGGCGAAAACGCGGATATCAAAACCGGTAACGCGTTGCCTTTGTCGGCGATCCCCGTGGGTACGGTGGTGCACAATGTGGAACTGCGCCCGGGTTTGGGCGCCCAGTTTGCCCGTAGTGCAGGCGCTTCCGTGCAAGTGATGGCCAAAGAAGGCAAATATGTTACCCTGAGAATGCCCTCCGGGGAAATGCGGATGGTTTTAGCCAACTGCCGGGCCACCGTGGGCCAAGTCGGCAATATTGATCAGGAAAATATCAATATCGGTAAAGCCGGCCGTAGCCGCTGGCTGGGTATCCGTCCCACCAACCGCGGCGTTGTGATGAACCCGGTGGATCACCCCCACGGCGGCGGCGAAGGCCGCAGCCCGGTGGGCCGCAACCCGGTTACCCCTTGGGGCAAACCCGCATTAGGCGCCAAGACCAGAGACCGGAAGAAGTCCTCCAACCGGATGATCGTCAAACGGCGTAACAGCAAATAGCAGGATTGAAGGGAGGATAAGTCTGAAATGAGCAGATCTGTTAAAAAGGGCCCCTATGTGGAAGAAAGACTGTTGGCCCGAATCGAAGCCATGAATGAAAGCGGCGATAAAAAGGTTCTCAAAACCTGGTCCCGCAGTTCTACGATATTCCCGCAAATGGTTGGCCATACGATTGCGGTACATGACGGAAAGAAACATGTGCCCGTATATATCACCGAAGATATGGTGGGTCATAAACTTGGCGAATTCGCGCCCACCCGCTACTTCAGAGGCCACGGAAACAAGACCGAACGTTCGACGGCCTTGAAGTAGAAAGGAAGGAGGAAACACTTTGGAAGCCAAAGCAACAGCGAAATATATCCGCGTTTCCCCGCGCAAGGCCCGGCTGGTTATTGACCTGATTCGTGGCAAAAACGTAAGGGAGGCCGAAGCCATACTGCGCTTTACCCCCAATAAATCCGCCGCGGTGATTGCCAAAGTTTTACATTCGGCTACCGCCAACGCTGAAAATAATCTCAATCTGGCCAAAGACGATTTGATCGTTACCAAGGCCTATGTGGACGAGGGCGCCAGCCTAAAACGGTTCAAACCCCGTTCCCATGGCCGGGCGGACAGAATGCTCCACAGAACCAGCCACATTACCGTGGCGGTTGGCGAAAGAGAGGGGGTTTAATCGTGGGTCAGAAAGTTAATCCGAAAGGTTTTCGTATCGGCGTAATTAAAGATTGGGATGCACGCTGGTACGCCAACAATAAAGAATTTAAAAACTTCCTGTATGAAGATTATCAATTGCGCCGCTATGTAAAAGAAAAATTATACGCTTCCGGCGTGTCGAAAGTAGATATTGAAAGAGCCGGCGGCCAGGTGCGCATCAATGTGTTTACCGCCAAACCCGGTATCGTTATTGGCCGTGGCGGTCAGGAAGTAGAAGTTTTGCGCAAAGAATTGGAAAAAATGTGCGGCAAAACCGTAAAAGTAAATATTACCGAAGTAAAACGCCCAGAGATGGACGCTCAATTGGTAGCGGAAAGCGTAGCTTCCTCATTGGAACGGCGCATTGCTTTCCGTCGTGCGATGAAACAAACGGTTAATCGCACCATGCGTATGGGCGGCGAAGGGATCAAAATCATGTGCTCCGGCCGTTTGGCAGGCGCGGAAATTGCCCGCACCGAATGGTATGCAGAAGGTAAAGTGCCGCTGCATACGTTGCGCGCCGACATTGATTATGGTTTTGCCGAAGCCAATACTGCCTATGGTAAAATTGGCGTAAAAGTATGGATCTATAAAGGCGAAGTGCTCCGGGAACGCCGGGGTAAGAAAGAAATCCCTGTGGAGGTGGCCGAATAATGTTAATGCCCAAAAGAGTGAAATATCGCCGCCAGCACCGCGGAACGATGAAGGGCGCCGCCCATAAGGGCAATTTCGTCAGCTATGGTGAATACGGTTTGCAGGCCAGCGAATGCGGTTGGATCACCAGCCGTCAAATCGAAGCCGCCCGTATCGCCATGACCCGTTACATCAAACGTGGCGGTAACGTATGGATTAAAATATTCCCGCATAAGCCGGTAACGGAAAAACCCGCCGAAACTCGTATGGGTTCCGGTAAAGGCGCCCCGGAATACTGGGTAGCCGTGGTAAAACCGGGCAAAGTTATGTTTGAAATTGCCGGCGTTCCGGAAGAAACCGCTAAGGAAGCTATGCGCTTGGCTATGCATAAGCTGCCGATTAAATGCAAATTCGTGAAAAGAGAAGAAATGGGTGGTGAAGCAAATGAAAGCTAAGGAACTCCGTGACCTGACCTTAGACGAATTGGTCAGCAAGGAAAGCGATCTGCAGACGGAACTCTTTAACCTGCGTTTTCGTTTAGCCACCGGTCAATTGGATAATCCCATGACCATTAAGGCGGTACGCCGGGACATGGCGAGAGTTAAGACCGTAATCAGACAAAAACAGTCCCAACAGGCTTAAAGTGCGTCTTATAAAGTAAGTTTGCCGGAAAGGAGGCAATTTAGGTGGATAGAAATTCCCGGAAAACACGCATTGGCATCGTTGCCGGTGATAAAATGGATAAAACCGTAGTCGTTCGAGTAGAAAGCCGCACCAGACATCCTTTGTATGGCAAAATCACTACTTCCAGCAAAAAATTTAAAGCCCATGACGAAAACAACGAAGCCAGAATCGGCGATAAAGTTTTGATTATGGAAACCAGACCGTTATCGAAAGAAAAAAGATGGCGGGTTGTAGAAATTTTGGAAAAAGCGCCGATCGTCTAAAGGATAATTAATCGATAAGAAAGGGGGCCGGCTGTATGATACAAGCCGAAACCAGACTGAAAGTGGGAGATAATACCGGCGCGAAAGAGCTTTTGTGCATCAAAGTGTTGGGCGGCTCCCGCCGTAAATACGCCACAGTTGGCGATATCATTATTTGCAGCGTAAAAGAAGCAAGCCCCGGCGGCATGGTTAAAAAAGGCGACGTAGTCCGCGTGGTGGTGGTACGCACCGCCAAGGAAATCCGTCGCGCCGACGGTTCCTATATTCGTTTCGACGAGAACTCCGGAGTCATCATCAACGAAGCCAATCAGCCCAGAGGCACGCGTATCTTTGGGCCGGTGGCTCGGGAGCTGAGAGATAAAGACTTTATGAAAATTATCTCTTTGGCGCCGGAAGTTCTCTAGGAGGGGTAAACATGGCGACGAAAAACGAGAAAAGCAAAATGCATGTAAAAACCGGCGATCATGTTGTGGTTATTGCCGGCAAGGATAAAGGAAAAACCGGCAAAATCATTAACGTGGACAGCAAAGCCTGCCGGGTATACGTGGATAAAGTGAATTTGGTTAGCCGTCATAGCAAGCCCACCAAAGCGGCGCCTCAAGGCGGCATAATTAAAAAAGAAGCGGCTATGGACAGCTCCAATGTGATGCTTTATTGCAATAAATGCAATAAAGGCGTGCGCGTAAAAAAACAGCTTTTGGATAACGGCAAAAAGATTCGGGTTTGCGCCGTTTGCGGCGCCAGCTTTGATAAAGAATAGGGGAAGGAGGAAACATGGTGAACAGATTAAAGAAGCGTTATGACGAAGAAATTCGCGGCGAGCTTCAGAATAAGTTCCAATACAAAAATGTTATGCAAATTCCCCGGCTGGAAAAAGTCGTAATCAATATGGGTTTGGGCGAGGCCATTCAAAATCCTAAGGCTTTGGACGCGGCCATTAGCGATCTTACCGCTATTGCCGGTCAAAAACCGATTATTACCAAAGCGAAAAAATCCATCGCCGCATTTAAACTGCGTCAGGGTATGAACATTGGTTGCAAAGTTACGCTGCGCGGCGAACGGATGTATGATTTTGTGGATAAGCTGATCTCCGCGGCTATTCCCCGGGTTAGAGACTTTAAGGGGGTATCCGCCAACGCTTTTGACGGACGGGGCAATTATACCCTGGGTTTAAAAGAACAGCTCATTTTCCCGGAAATCGAGTACGATAAGATTGACAGGATTAGGGGCATGGAAGTAGCTTTCGTTACCTCAGCGCAAACTGATGAAGAGTGCAAAGAATTGTTGCGCTTGATCGGTATGCCGTTTGCGGATAAATAAAGGAGGGAAAAACGTGGCTAAAACTTCTATGTTAGTAAAACAAAAACGGACGCCCAAGTATTCGGTTCGGGGTTATAATCGTTGCAGCATTTGTGGTCGTCCTCATGGCTATATGCGGAAATTTGGTATTTGCCGTATTTGCTTCCGCAACTTGGCCTATAAAGGAGAAATCCCCGGCGTCACCAAATCCAGCTGGTAAATGGGGGATAATGGAAGGAGGTAGTTTTAATGGTTGTTACCGATCCGATTGCCGATTTCTTGACCAGAATTCGCAACGCTAATATGGTTTATATGGAAAAAGTGGAAATCCCCGCTTCCCGGACGAAAATGGGCATAGCCAATATCCTGAAAGAGGAAGGATACGTCAAGGACGTGGAATATGTGGAAGACGGCAAACAGGGAATTATCCGTCTTTACCTCAAATATGCCGGTAAGGAAAGAGTTATCAGCGGTTTGAAACGCATATCCAAACCGGGTTTGCGCGTATATGCCAATAAGGACGAACTGCCGAAAGTTTTGGGCGGCTTGGGTATCGCCGTGGTGTCGACATCCAAAGGTTTGATGACCGATAAACACGCGCGCAAACAAGGCTTGGGCGGAGAAGTACTCTGCTACGTCTGGTAAGCGATCGCAGATAACAGCATTAGGAGGTGCAAGCATGTCCCGGATAGGCAAAATGCCGGTTCAAATTCCCCAGGGCGTGGAAGTAAAAATCGACGGTCATGCGGTCGAAGTAAAGGGGCCCAAGGGAGTATTAAAAAGAGAATTTTCACCCAAAATCAATATAGAAGAAAAAGACGGGGCGATTGTGGTCACCCGCAATAGCGACCAACCGGAGGAAAGAGCTTTACATGGCTTGACCCGGGCTTTGCTCAATAATATGGTGGTGGGCGTCACCCAAGGCTTTGATAAGAAGCTTACTTTGGTGGGCGTAGGTTATCGCGCCGGCATGAACGGCAAAAACCTGACCCTGACCGTAGGTAAATCCCATCCGGTGGAAATGGATCCCGGCGCTGATTTGACCGTGGCCGTTCCCCAACCCAATACGATTATTATTTCCGGTATCGATAAAGAAAAAGTGGGCGCCTTCGCGGCCAACGTACGGGAAGTCCGTCCCCCCGAACCTTATAAAGGCAAAGGTATTCGTTACGCGGACGAATATGTGCGCCGCAAAGCCGGTAAAGCCGGCGCCAAAAAATAAGGCGGTTGCATAACAGGAAGCCGCTAAGGCTTAAGGATATAATCTTAAGCTGCGGCAGAAAGGATGACGATTATGTATAAAAGGATAGACCGCAAGGCAATCAGAGCCAAAAAACATTATCGGATTCGCAGAAAAATATCCGGCACCGCTCAATGCCCTAGACTTGCGGTATACCGCAGCGATAAGCATATATACGCGCAAATCATCGACGACGCAGCCGGCGTAACCTTAGCGGCAGCCTCCAGCCTGGAAGCGCCATTGAAAGGCAGCTACGGCGGCAATTGCGAAGCGGCCAAAAAAGTGGGTTTGCTGCTCGCGGAAAAAGCCAAGGAAAAAGGGATCGTCGATGTTATCTTTGACAGAGGCGGCCTGATTTATCACGGCCGAGTAGCCGCTTTGGCGGATGGCGCCAGAGAAGGCGGACTCAACTTTTAGGCGAAGGAGGTTTAGAAATGGCAAGACCAGACGCCAAAGAAAGAGATAGAGAAAAAAGAGAAGAAAACGGCTCGGAATTGCAAGAAAGAGTTGTTTTTATCAATCGTGTCGCCAAAGTGGTTAAAGGCGGACGTCATTTTAGCTTTTCCGCTTTAGTGGTGGTAGGCGACGGTAACGGCCATGTAGGCGCCGGCCTGGGCAAAGCTAGCGAAGTGCCGGAAGCCATCCGCAAAGGCGTGGAAGACGCGAAAAAGAAAATGATTGAAGTGCCGTTGGTACACAATACCATACCCCATGAAGTGATCGGCCGCTTCGGCGCAGGCAAAGTTATGTTGAAACCCGCCGCCGACGGTACCGGCGTTATTGCCGGCGGTCCGGTGCGTGCGGTGTGCGAATTGGCTGGCATGAAAAACATTCTCACCAAATCCCAAGGTTCCAATACCGCCATTAATATGGTGGCCGCAACTTTGGCTGGGCTTAAATCTTTGAAAACTGTGGAACAAGTCAGCCGCCTGCGGGGCAAAACGCCGGAAGAAATTTTAGGTTAAGGGAGGAAAAACAATGGCCAAAATCAAAATTACCTTGACCAAAAGCCCCATCGGTTACAATAAGAAACAAAGAGCCACAGCGGTGGCTTTGGGCTTGAAAAAAATGAATTCCTCGGTGATCCAGGAAGACACCCCGGATATTATGGGCAAAATTGCCAGTATCGCTCATTTGGTCACCTGGGAAAAGGTTATCGAAGCGGAAGAGAACTAGGTGCAGGAGGTGCAAGATGAAGCTTAACGAATTGAAGCCCGCGGCCGGATCCCGCAAAGCGCCGCTGCGCGTGGGCCGGGGAACCGGTTCTGGTACCGGCAAAACGTCGGCACGCGGTCATAAAGGTCAAAAATCTCGTTCCGGCGGCGGCGTGCGTCCCGGTTTTGAAGGCGGCCAAATGCCTTTGTCCCGGCGTTTGCCGAAGCGCGGTTTCGTAAATCATTGGCGTAAAAATATCGTGGAAATTAACCTGGAGGATTTGAACGTATTTGAAGACGGCGCTGTGGTAAATTACGACTTGCTGGATGAATACGGCTTTTTAACCAGGGCCTGCGACGGAGCGAAAATCCTTAACAACGGCGAGCTTACCAAAAAGTTGACGGTTTGCGTAGGCGTAAGCAAAGGCGCCGCTGAAAAAATAGTTGCGGCCGGCGGAAAAGTCGAGGTGATGTAAGGTGCTTTCAGCTTTGGTCAACGCCTGGAAAATCCCGGAACTACGGAAGAAAATACTGTTTACGCTGCTGATGTTCGCCGTGTTTCGTCTCGGCGCTCATATACCGGTTCCCGGTATCAATCGAGACATTTTATCCGGCATGTTTACTTCCGATTTATTCGGCTGGATGGATATTTTGTCCGGTGGTTCGTTTAAAAATTTGTCCATTTTTGCAATGGGCATTATCCCCTATATCAATGCCTCCATTATTATCCAGTTGTTGACGATGGTCGTTCCCTATTTTGAAAAATTGGCCAAGGAAGGCCAAGAAGGAAGACGAATCATGAGTCAGTGGATTCGTTACGGGGCCATTGTTTTGGGCTTAGCCGAAGCTATCGTCATGACCGTGTTCTTAAAAGGCGCGATGATTAACGCCAACTTCTGGTCGATGCTGGTGGTAATCATAAGCCTTACCGCAGGCACTGCGTTTATTATGTGGATTGGCGAGTCGATCACTGAAAAAGGTATCGGTAACGGTATTTCCTTGATCATTTTCGCCGGTATCGTATCCCGCTTGCCTTCCGGCGTCAACACGCTGTATCAATATGTGGTGAACGGGGAAGCCAGTATCGTGTCGGTGATTATCATCTTGGTGGTAGCGGTACTGCTGATTGCCGGCGTGGTGGCGGTGAACGAAGGCCAGAGAAAGATTCCGGTGCAATACGCAAAACGGGTAATCGGCCGCAAAGTATACGGCGGACAAAGTACCCACATTCCGATGAAAATCAATCAGGCCGGCGTTATCCCCATCATTTTCGCAATGGCGCTGTTGACTTTTCCCAGCGTTATCGCCCAATTTTTCTCCGCCAACGGCGGTTTCGCCATGTGGCTGAATCGGGTGCTGAGTTATACCCATCCGGCTTACATCATTACCTATTCCTTATTGATTTTCTTGTTTGCCTATTTTTATACGGCGGCCACGTTCAATACCGTAGACGTAGCCGACAATATGCGCAAAAACGGCGGTTTTATTCCCGGCTTGCGTCCAGGTAGACCAACCGCCGAATATTTGGATAAAGTATTGTCCCGTTTGACTTTTTCCGGCGCAACTTTCCTAACGCTCATCGCCCTTACCCCCAGCATATTTATGGCGGTCACCCATATGAATTTATATTTCGGCGGCACGTCGTTGTTGATTGCCGTTGGCGTCGCGTTGGATACGATGAAACAAATCGAATCGCATTTGTTGATGCGTCATTATCAGGGATTTATGAAATAAAGGGGAGAAAAGCATGAAAATAGTCTTATTAGGCGCCCCCGGCGCCGGCAAAGGTACCCAGGCGGAAGTCCTGGTAAAGAAATTGTTCCTGCCGCATATTTCCACCGGCGATATGTTCCGTGCGGCGATTTCCGCCGGAACGGATTTGGGATTGGCGGCAAAAGCATATATGGATAAGGGACAATTGGTGCCGGACGAGGTGACGGTAGGCATAATCAAAGACCGAATCTCACAGGCGGATTGCCGGGAAGGTTTCCTTTTGGACGGCTTCCCCCGTACCCTGGCCCAAGCGGAAGCTTTGGACGCATTGCTAACGGAGATGAAAACCTCCCTTACCGCCGTGTTGAACATCAGCGTGCCTGCGGATAAGCTGATTACCCGGCTTACCGGCAGAAGAATGTGCCGCCAATGCGGCGCCATCTATCACCTGCTGTATAATGCGCCGCAAAAAGAAAACGTTTGCGACGTGTGCGGCGGCGAGCTTTATCAACGTAGCGACGATAAAGAAGAAACCGTGCGCAACCGGCTGCAGGTTTATGAAACGCAAACCGCTCCCTTGATTGCATATTATCGGGAGAAAGGCTTGTTGCATGATATCAACGGCGATCAACCCATCAACGAAGTCATGGTGGAGCTTGGGCAAGCCTTGGGACAAAAATGGAGTTGACAAACGGTGATTTGACGTTTCCGCCGGCTCCGTCTCTTCCGTAGGACGATAAGATCAAAGGATTTTCCTTTGATCTTATCCCCAGCTTCGGCCGGTTGAGAGTCCATGATTTGGGTGGTATATGAAAAACAAAGATACGAACGCGGATTATGGTTTATTGCGGCATACCGGTTCGACCTCGGGACCGGAAGTGCAACTGGCTCAATTGGTTCGCTCCTTGGCCGGACGGGATAAAGGCGAACTTTATCTGGTGGTGGCTATGGACGGCGCCTGGGTTTGGGTTGCGGATGGCCGCGGTCGCGGTATCGGTAAACCAAAGAAAAAAAACAGGCGCCATTTGCAGCTGAGTTATAAGGTGGCGGCTGATCTGAAAGACAAAGCTGCGGCTGGAAGTTTAACCGACGAAGAGATTAGAGGGGCCATAAGCAAAATGGCCGGCGAAAATGCAAAGGAGGGCAAGTGAATGTCGAAACAAGACGCAATCGAAATCGACGGTACGGTGATTGAGCCTTTGCCCAACGCCATGTTTACCGTGGAATTGGCCAACGGACATCGGATTCTGGCGCATATTTCGGGTAAAATTCGTACCAACTATATCCGGATTTTGCCGGGAGACAAAGTAACCGTCGAACTAAGCCCTTATGATTTAAAACGGGGTCGAATCACTTACAGATATAAATAAGCAGAGGCTTAGGAGGTTTAGCAAATGAAGGTCAGAGCATCGGTGAAACCGATTTGCGAAAAATGCAAAATTATCAAAAGACGGGGCAAAGTTATGGTGATCTGCCCCAATACCAAGCATAAACAGGTACAGGGATAAAAAATACGGAGGTGTTACATTAAATGGCACGTATTGCTGGCGTTGACCTGCCCAGGGAAAAACGGGTGGAGATCGGCCTAACCTATATTTACGGAGTCGGCCTGAAAACTTCCCAAAAGGTCCTGTCTGAAGCCGGTGTAAATCCGGATACCCGGATCAAGGATCTTAGCGAAGAAGAAGTGGCGCGGATTCGCGAAGTATTAAACAATACCTGCCCGGTGGAAGGCGATTTGCGCAGAGACGTGGCTTTGAACATCAAACGCCTGTCGGAAATCGGTTGCTATCGCGGCATTCGTCATCGTCGGGGTCTGCCCGTTCGTGGACAAAATACCAAGAACAATTCCCGCACGCGCAAAGGTCCGAAACGGACGGTGGGCGCGAAACGTAAAGCGACAAAATAAAGAGAGGAGGTAGTTATTTTGGCTCGTAGACAAACTCGTAGAAAAAAAGAGAAGAAAAACGTGGAAGTGGGCGTGGCTCATATTCAGTCCACGTTTAACAATACGGTGATTACCATCACCGATAAAAGCGGCAACGCTATCTCCTGGTCTTCCGCCGGCGCCCAAGGGTTCAAAGGCTCCCGCAAAAGCACGCCCTTTGCCGCGCAAATGGCGGCGGACGTGGCGGCCAAAGAGGCGATGGAACACGGTATGCGCCAGGTGGAATGTCTGGTGAAAGGCCCCGGTTCCGGCCGGGAAGCCGCTATCCGTTCTTTACAAGCGGCCGGTTTGGAAGTCAGCATGATCAAAGATGTGACCCCCATTCCCCATAACGGTTGCAGACCGCCCAAAAGAAGAAGAGTTTAGGAGGTATATATAAATGGCCAGATATACAGGCGCCGTATGCCGGCTGTGCCGCCGGGAAGGCATGAAACTTTATCTTAAGGGCGACCGCTGCTATTCCGATAAATGCGCTTTCGCTACCAAGCAATATGCTCCCGGCCAACACGGCCAATCCCGGAAAAAAGTTTCCGAATACGGCATTCAGCTACGGGAAAAACAAAAAGTGCGGCGCATTTACGGCGTTGCCGAAAATCAATTCCGAATCTATTTTGAAAAAGCGGAAAGAAAACAAGGGGTTACCGGCGAAAACCTGCTGCGCCTTTTAGAATTGCGCTTGGATAATGTGGTATACCGTTTGGGTATGGCATCTTCCCGCATAGACGCCCGGCAATTGGTGCGCCACGGGCATTTTACCGTGGATGGCAAAAAGGTGAATATTCCTTCCTATCAGGTAAAACCGGGCCAAGTTGTCACCGTCAAAGAAAGCAGCCGCAAATCGCCTAAATTTGAAGAAATCGCTGCGGCTATCGTGCATCGCAACGCTCCCCAATGGCTGGAAGTGGATAAAGAAAACTTGGTAGGCAAAGTGATCGCTTTGCCCGGCCGCGAGGACATCGATCTGCCGATCAACGAGCAGTTGATCGTCGAATTGTATTCCAGATAAGCCAGCTCCAAAATGACGCCCCGAAATATTTACCTACTGTCAAGGAGGGGTTAGATGTTCGGCATAGAAAAACCGAGAATACAATGTATCAATCACGCCGAGGACGATTCATATGGTTGTTTTGTAGTGGAGCCTTTGGAGAGAGGTTATGGCATTACCTTGGGTAACGCTTTGCGCCGGGTTTTGCTGTCTTCTTTGCCAGGCGCCGCGGTTTCGGCGGTGAAAATCGACGGTATTTTGCATGAGTTCTCCACCGCCCCCGGCGTGGTGGAAGATATTACCGATATCATTCTCAATTTAAAGGGACTGGCTGTAAAAATGCACTGCGACGAAGCGCGTACCGTGTATGTCAATGCGCATGGTCCAGGACAGGTTACCGCAGCCGATATTATTTGCGATCCGGAAGTGGAAATCCTCAACCCCGATCACTATATCGCCACCTTGGATGAAGGCGGCGTGCTAAAAATGGAAATCGTCGTGGAACGGGGCCGGGGATATGTGGGCGCTGATAAAAACAAAAAAGAAAATCAGCCCATTGGCGTTATCCCTGTGGATAGCTTGTTTTCACCGGTGATCAAAGTCAACTTTTCCGTGGAAGATACCCGGGTGGGACAACAAACCGACTACGATAAACTGACTTTGGATGTATGGACCGATAAAACGATTGCGCCGGACGAAGCGATTTCCGCCTCGGCAAAAATTTTATGCGATTATCTGGAATTGTTTATCGGCCTTACCGGCAGCATGACCCAAGAAGTAGCTCTGATCGAAAAAGAAGAAAGCAAGAAAGATAAGCTTTTGGAAATGACCATCGAAGAACTGGATTTGTCGGTGCGTTCCTACAATTGTTTGAAACGGGCCGGTATCCATACCGCTCAAGAACTGGCCAACCGTACCGAAGAAGAAATGATGAAAGTACGCAATTTGGGACGAAAATCCCTAGAAGAAGTGGTCAGCAAGTTGGAAGAGCTGGGTCTTTCCTTGAAGAAAAGCGACGAATAAAGGAGGAACCGGAACATGGCATACCGCAGATTGGGAGTCAAAAGCGCGCATCGCCGCGCCATGCTGCGTAACGCGACGACTTCCCTGATTAAAAACGGTGTAATAGAGACCACGGAGCCGCGGGCCAAGGAAATCGTCAGCTGCGTGGAAAAAATGATCACCATCGGCAAACGGGGTGATTTGGCCTCCCGGCGGCAAGCTTTGGCTTTCCTTACTGAGGAAGATATGGCGACCAAATTGTTTCAAGAAATCGCCCCGAAGTACGCCGACCGCAACGGTGGCTATACCAGAATGGTTAAATTAGCCGCTCGCCGGGGCGACGCCGCTCAAATGGTGCGGATCGAATTGGTATAAACGGCCTATTTGCCGCAATAAAGCTGCGCCAGGCGGGGGAAAGCCCCCGCCTTTTTTGTAGACCCGATGTTGGCGCCGGGCTGACAAAAGCAACTGAACCCGGCGTCCATCCCATCCCGTGGAAGCTAGCCGCCAGTATAAGCTGCTTCTCGCCGTGGCGGCGCCCCCGGCGGGATGGAAAATCAACTGCGCGCAATCCTTCAATATGAAACGGAATCCAGCATGATAGAAATCAAAGATGTATCCTATACCTATGAAGACGATTCTCAACCGGCCCTGTCTAACGTTAGCCTCCAGGTGCAGCCTGGGGAATGGTTGGCGATCATCGGCGCCAATGGCTCCGGCAAAAGCACGTTGGCCCGCATGTGTAACGGTCTGCTTGTGCCCGACCAAGGGCAGGTGCTGGTGGATGGTTTGGATACCGCCAATCCTCGAGAAATATTTGCCGCCCGGCAAAAAGTAGCCTTCGTTTTTCAAAACCCGGATAATCAGTTTGTGGCCACTACGGTGGGGGACGACGTTGCCTTTGGTCCGGAAAACCTCGGCCTGCCGCCTGCGGAAATCGGCAAACGGGTGGAAGAAGCCCTAGATGCGGTAAATTTGCGAGAAAAAATCGATAAGCCGCCCCATTTGCTTTCCGGGGGCGAAAAACAGCGGGTGGCTATCGCCGGCGCCTTGGCTATGGCTTCCCGCTATTTGGTGTTGGACGAGCCTACGTCGATGTTGGATCCGGCGCTGCGGCATTCCCTATTGGAGACGTTAAGCCGCCTGCGGCGAGAAAAGGGTTTGGCCTTGATTTATATTACCAATATTATGGAAGAAGCGGTTTTGGCCGACCGAATTTTGGTCTTGCACCAAGGACGTACCATCAAAGAAGCTGCGCCGCGGCAAATTTTTGCCGACGGGCAATGGCTGCGCCAATATCGCTTAGCCCTACCGCCAGCGGCGGCTTTTGCCAGCGAACTGGCCCAAGCCGGCTATGTTTCGCTGCAAGGCTTGCTGACGGTAGAAGAAGTGGCCTTGGCGTTGAACCGGTTGCGGCCGCCGGTTTTTCCCCGCCGCCCATGGGTAACGCCAAAGGTGGAAAGCAGGGAAAAATATGAGCATTGGCAAATCGTTGCCCAAAATGTGGATTACGATTATCCGGAAACGGGGTTGGGACGAACCCAGGCCTTGCGCCAGGTTAGCTTTGCCATTCGTCCCGGCGAATTGGCGGCGATTATCGGCCGGGGGGGATCCGGCAAAAGTACGTTAGCCGCCTTGTTGGCCGGATTGTATCAGCCTGACGGCGGTACGCTGTCGGTCAATGGCAGACAGGCGGAAAAACATAGCGTGTTTCCCAAGGTAGGATTGGTGTTTCAATATCCGGAGCAGCAGCTATTTGGCGAAACGGTGTTTGAGGAAGTGTCCTATGGGGCAAAAAATTTTGGCGCCGCGCCGGAAACGCTGCCGGCCTTGGTGGAGCAGGCTCTAGCTATGGTGGGTCTGGATAGCCGCATGTTTAGCGACAAATCTCCTTTTGCTTTGTCCGGCGGACAAAAGCGGCGCGTATGCCTGGCCGCCACTTTGGTGACGGAACCGCAGATCCTGATTTTGGACGAGCCTTCTGCCGGTTTGGACGAAGGCGGCCGGCTGTGGTTGATGCAATTGTTGCTACAGCTCCATGCCAAAGGCAAAACCGTGATTTGGATTTCCCATAATATGGACGAGGTGGCGGAATTTGCCCAACGTTTACTGGTTTTGGATAGAGGCAGACTGGTGGCGGACGGGCCGCCGGCCCGCGTTTTGGCGGAAGAAGCGGAATTGCGCCAGGCTGGCCTACGGCCGCCGCCGTTGTATCATCTGGCCCAAGCGTTGCGGGATCTGGGGTGGCCGGTGGCGGCGGAGTGTATAACCCTGGAACGGCTGAAGCAAGAAGTGTTGGCCCTGCTGGGAGGTGAGCCGGCTGTTACAGGATAAACTGTTGTTGGGGCAATATTATCCCGGCGTTTCGCCGATTCATAAATTGAATGCGCTGAGCAAATGGATCGCCGCCCTGATTTATATGATCGCCTTGTTCGTGGCCGACGATTGGCTGGGCTGGGGCGGTTTGGCCGTGCTGGCGGCGGTTGTGGCCTGGCTGAGTCATATCCCGGTGAAAGCGTTGGGACGGGGGCTAAAGGGAATCCTCATATTTGCCATATTTACCATGGCCTTTAACTTTTTTTTCTACCCGGGGGAAGCGATTTGGCAATGGGGTTTTTTGCGTTTGACCAAGGAAGGAATTTTCTACGGTTTGGCTATGGGTCTACGCCTCTTTCTTCTGGTGGCCTTTTCGTCGCTGCTTACGCTTACCAGCAAACCGGTGGCTTTAACCGACGGTATGGAAAAAATGCTTACGCCTTTACGGGTAATCGGTTTGCCGGCGGCGGAAATCGCCATGACCACTTCTATTGCCTTGCGTTTTATTCCTACGATATTGGAAGAATTCGACCGTATCGTCTTGGCCCAAAGGGCGCGGGGCGGCGGTTTGGCCCGAGGTAATTTGTTTAAACGCTTGGCTTCTTTTGTCCCTTTGTTGGTGCCGTTGTTGATATCCGCCTTTCGCCGGGCGGAAGACTTGGCCCAAGCCATGGAGGCCAAATGTTATCAAAGCGGCGGCAAACGCAGCCGCTGGCGGCAAGCGCCATGGCGTTGGCCGGATACCGTAACGGTGGCCTTTATGTTCGCCGTGCTGGCGGTTTTGATCGGAGGACGGATTTGGGGATGAGTATGCGCAATATTCGCTTGCGATTGGCCTACGACGGTACGGCTTATGCCGGTTGGCAAAGGCAGCCGCTGGCCCAGGGGATGACGGTACAATACCAAGTGGAACAGGCTTTATCCGCCTTGTTCCGGGAGCAAATTGTGGTTACTGGGGCCGGTCGTACCGATAGCGGTGTACACGCCTTGGGGCAGGCGGCTAATTTTTATTGCCATAAACCGGTGCCGGTGGAAAAGATTCCCCAGGCGCTGAACCATAAATTGCCGCCGGATATTCGGGTTCTGGACGCCCAGGAGGCGCCCATGGCCTTTCATGCCCGCTATGATGCCAAAAGTAAAACCTATCGTTATTTGATTCAGCGCCAAGCTTTGGCCAATCCTTTTACCTATCGCTATGCTTGGACTATGGCGGAGGATTTGGATGTGGCGGCTATGCGCCGGGGAGCCGGATATTTGTTGGGGCGCCATGACTTTCGCCATTATGCGGCTTCCGGGGTTTCCGCTTGTCATTTTGTGCGTACCATTCGCGAGATTCGTATTGAAGAACCGCCGCAACCGCCGTCCTTGTTTCCCTGGGAGTATGTGAACCGGCCTTTAACCGTGGAAGTGAGCGCCGACGGTTTTTTGTACCGCATGGTGCGTTTGATTACTTGCCGCCTGGTGGCGGTAGGCTTGGGAAAAATTCCGCCGGAAGCGATAGAGGACTTTCTGCAAGGCCGGCAGGGGCCGAATATTGCTATGGCTCCCGCCCAAGGATTAACGCTGATCAAAGTAGAATATTAATTTTATTGCCCTGGCTTTTGATGCAATAAGGGCACAAGCGGCAAGCGGAGGACAGAGATCAAAAGAGCTGAGGTCAAAAGGGCTGAGGTCAAAGGACAAAGGTCAAAAGGACTGGGGTCAAAAGGACTGAGGTCAAAAGGGCAGAGGTCAAAAGGGCAGAGGTCAAAAGGGCTGAGGTCAAAAGGGCTGAGGTCAAAAGGGCTGAGGTCAAAAGGGCTGAGGTCAAAAGGACAGAGGTCAAAAGGACAGAGGTCAAAAGGGCTGAGGTCAAAAGGACAGAGGTCAAAAGGGCTGAGGTCAAAAGGGCTGAGGTCAAAAGGGCTGAGGTCAAAAGGGCTGAGGTCAAAAGAACAGAGGTCAAAAGGACAGAGGTCAAAAAGAATATGAAAAAATTCTTCATCGTAATGGTGGCGATCGTTTTTTGTTTAGGCGGTTTTTGGTTTTCTCTCTTTGGACTGGGCTACCCTGCCGTAATTACCGGCGAAGGTTCCTCTGAGGAAACGACGCCGGAACCAGAGCCGGAGCCGATTTATAATCCTTTGACCGGCCTGCAAATAGCGGAAGAAATCCATAGCCGCGTGGTGGTGGTATCGATCGATAATTTGCAAGCGGCTCGTCCGCAATCTGGTTTGAGCCAGGCGGATTTGGTATATGAAGTGCCGGCGGAAGGTGGCATTACCCGTTATCAGGCGCTGTTTTATAGCCAGCGGCCGGATAATATTGGCCCCGTGCGCAGTACCCGTCCTTATATTGTGGATATTTGTCGAGGATGGCAGGGCGTGTATGTGCACTGCGGCTGGAGCGAGGACGCCAAAACCTATCTGCAATCCGGGGTGGTAGATTACTTAAACGAATTGACCTATGGTCAATATTTTTGGCGGGACAAAAGCCGGCGGGCGCCGCATAATCTGTATACCAGTATGGATAATGTTTACGCTTTTTTGGCGGATAAGGGCGAAAGCCAAGAACAGCAACCGCGAGCCTTTTCTTTTTACCAGCCCCAAGCCCTAATTGCCGGTGAGGCGGCGGAAACGGTGGTCTTTGAATATCCCACGGTGACCAATCGTTATGAATATAATGCGGCCGACGGTTTGTATTATCGATATGTCAACGACGGGGAACAACGGGACGCCAATAACGACGTCTGGATCTGCTGCGCCAATATTCTGGTGCAAAAAGTATCTTCGCAAGTTTTGGATAGCGCCGGCCGTCTAAAAATCGATATGACTGCCGGTGGCGAAGCGATGTTGTTTACCGGCGGCAAGGTGCAAACCGGCACTTGGCAACGGGATAGTTTGGATAGCGCTACCTTGTTTGTGAACGCGCAGGGTCAGGAGTTTAAACTTAGCCCCGGGCAAACTTGGGTGCAGATTTGCGACCAAAACGTTACCGTTCGCTATAGCGCCCCAGAGCCGCCGGCGGAGTCTAGCAGCGGGGAACAAAGTTCACCAACCAATGAAAGCGAAGGTGGGGAATGAATAAGCAAGGATTTAAATCCGGTTTTATCGCCTTGGTCGGCCGGCCCAACGCAGGTAAATCTACGTTAATCAATCGGCTTACCGGGCACAAAGTAGCCATCGTTTCCGACAAACCCCAAACCACTCGCAATAGTATTCGCGGGGTGTATACGGATGAGCATATGCAGGCGGTGTTTATCGATACGCCAGGGGTGCATAAACCGAAATATCAACTGGATCGACGGATGATGGGGGAAGTGGAGGAGGCCTTAGGCGGCTGCGATATCATTTTTTATCTGCTGGACGTAAGCCAACCTTTCGGCGCTGGAGAACGATATATTCTGAATCGTCTGGCGCCATTGCAAATACCGGTTTTTCTTATTTTAAATAAAATCGATTTGCTAAAAAAAGAGCGGTTATTGCCGTTGGTGGAGGAATTGTCCGGCACATATCCCTTTGCCGAAATCGTACCCCTTTCCGCTTTAACCGGCGACAACAGCCAAACGTTATACGATCTATTACGCCGCTATTTACCGGAAGGGCCGATGTATTATCCCGCGGATGCGGTTTCCGATTTTCCGGAAAATTTATTGGCGGCGGAAATCATTCGTGAGCAGATTTTGCTTCATACCAGCCAAGAAATTCCTCATTCCACGGCGGTAAAAGTAAACGCTATGGAAGAAAGAGGCGAGGATTTGCTTTATATAGAAGCTTTCGTCTATGTAGAACGGGATTCGCAAAAGGGTATTTTAATTGGTAAACAGGGGACGATGTTGAAAAAAATCGGCGCCGCCGCCCGGCAAGAGCTGGAAAAACTGTTTGCTTGCCGCATATATTTGGATCTACGGGTGAAATCCCGCCGAGACTGGCGGGATAATCCGGCTATGTTGGCAGGAATGTTTTTGCATGAAAACGAAAATTATTGAGCAAAGCTCTTTTCATTCTCAAAGGTATCATGGTATAATAGCCCACAGACCGAAATCTCTGTTTTTCGCCAGGTTTCGCCGCCGCTTTCATCGGCTACCATAAATCCGACGCGATCTCCCAGGGGATTTACCACGGGCAAAACGCCGCCTGGCGCCGGCGGAGAGGAAAAATGGAACAAAAACGTTTATATAAATTTCTATTTAATAGTAGGAGGTACTATCATGCAGTTTCAAGTTAAAGATGGGGAAAAATACCGTCAGGTTTTGACCGGGGAAATTTCCGTAGCGGAATTGGAGCCGGCTATCCAAACCGCCTGCAAGCGCCTGAATCAAAAGGCCGCCATCCCCGGTTTCCGCAAAGGCAAAGCCCCCCGCAGCATTTTGGAAAGCTATCTGGGCACGGAAGCCCTGCTGGAAGAAGCCGCGGACGTCATTTTGCCCCAGGCTTGGGCGCAAGCCGTGGACGAGCTGCATTTGGAGCCGGTGGATCGGCCCGCAGTGGAAATTAGCCAATTGGCAAAGGATCAGCCTTTGATTTTTACCGCCAATTTTACCCCCCGTCCGCAAGTAACCTTGGGCCAATATCAGGGCCTGTCCTTAACCCGCCGTATCTTGGAAGTCACCGACGATGACGTGGAACAGGAATTGGCTGCCCAACGGGAAAGAATGAGTCAATTGACGGAAGCGCCGGAAGATCAAGCGGCGGCCAAAGGCGATACGGTAACCATAGATTTTGAGGGCTTGAAAGACGGCGTGGCATTCGACGGCGGCACCGGCAAAAACTACCCCTTAACTTTAGGTTCCGGTTCGTTTATCCCCGGCTTTGAAGAACAAGTGGAGGGTATGAAAAAAGGCGAGGATAAAGAAATTCACGTTACCTTCCCAGAAGGCTATCATGAAGCTTCTTTAGCCAACCAACCGGTGATATTTAAAGTGCATGTGCACGAAATCAAGCAAAAACATTTGCCGGAGCTGAACGACGAATTTGCGCAAGAAGTCAGCGAATCCGCCAATACCATCGAAGAATTGAAAGCGGAATTGCGTCAGGGGCTGGAGGAGAAAAACCAACAGGCCGCTGACGAAGATTGCAAAAACCAAGGGGTTAAAGGCGCGGTGGATAACGCCCAAATGGATGTGCCGCCGGTCATGGTGGAACAAAGATTGGACGAGATTATCGAGGATATGGCGCGCCGTTTCCAAATCCAGGGCTTGAGTTTGGAACAATTTTTCGCTTATACCGGTCAGAATATGAGCGAACTGCGCAAAAATTATCGTGAACAGGCGGAAATCGGCGTGAAAACCGATTTGGTGTTGGAAGCGATTATCAAAGCGGAAAACTTTAGCGTTTCCGAAGAAGAATTGACCGAAGAAATCAAAGATCTGGCCGTGAAATATTGGCAGGCGGAAGACCAATTGCGCCAGGCTTTGGAACAAAGCGGCCAGTTGCCTTTGATCGAGCAGGGCGTAAAAGTCCGCAAGGCGGTAGACTTTATTTTCGACCATGCGGAAATCAAAGATGAAACCGTTACCCACGAACAGGTGGAGGCGGAACGCAAAGCTAGAGCGGAAGCCCAGGCCAAAGCCATGGCGGAAGCCAAAGCGGCGGAAGAAGAAAAACAGGACGAAGCAGACCAAAACAAAGAAGAGTCTGAACAAACGGAGTAAGCTGGGTATATTTTTTCCCGCTTCCGGGTATATATTTTAGGGTGGCAGATGGGCTAGAGACAATAAGCCGCCGGGACGGCGCGCAGCTCCGTCCCGCGGCTTAACCGGCGTTGCCTTTGACCAGCTGGTTTAAGGAGGTAGTATAAGGATGAGTATGTTGGTTCCCATGGTAATCGAGCAAACCAATCGCGGCGAACGCTCGTATGATATTTATTCCCGCCTGTTGAAAGACCGGGTGATCTTTTTAGGCAGCGAGATTGATGATAACGTGGCCAATTTGGTGGTGGCCCAGTTGTTGTTTTTAGAAGCGGAAGATCCGGATAAAGATATTCGTTTATATATTAATAGCCCGGGAGGTTCCATTACCTCCGGTATGGCGATTTATGATACCATGCAATATTTGCGCTGCGACGTTTCGACGATTTGCGTTGGCTTGGCGGCCAGTATGGGCGCCTTTTTGTTGGCCGCCGGCGCGCCAGGTAAGCGTTTGGCTTTGCCCAATAGCGAAATTATGATTCACCAGCCTCTAGGCGGCGCCCAAGGGCAGGCTACCGATATAGAGATTCAAACCCGACGCATTTTGCGTATCAAAGAAAAAATGAATACCATATTGGCGGAACGTACAGGTCAAAGCCTGGAAAAAATCGCCCGGGATACGGAACGGGATTATTTTATGAGCGCGGAAGAAGCCAAAGCTTATGGCTTGGTGGATGACGTAGTGGCGGGACATAAAAAATCCGCCGGCAAATAATCGGCTCAATGGGGGATTCGTTAAGTAAAGGAATGGAGAAAAGAATTCATGAGCAAACCTACCGACGATAAAAATATTCCTAGATGTTCTTTTTGCGGCAAAAGTCAAAATCAAGTTCTGAAATTAATCGCCGGTCCCGGCGCCTATATCTGCAACGAATGTATTGAATTATGCAATGAGATTATCGAGGAAGACAGTATCAGCGTGTTGCCTGAAGAAAATGTCGAAATCGTCGTTCCCAAACCTCAGGAAATCAAAGCCGTTTTGGATCAGTATGTGATTGGCCAGGAAGCTGCCAAAAAAAATCTGTCGGTGGCGGTGTATAATCATTATAAACGTATTGCGCAAAACGTGTCTACCGACGATGTAGAATTACAAAAAAGCAATATCGTTATGCTCGGTCCAACCGGTTGCGGCAAAACCTTGCTGGCGGAAACTTTGGCCCGGATTCTACAGGTGCCTTTCGCAGTAGCGGACGCCACGTCTTTAACGGAAGCAGGGTATGTAGGCGAGGATGTGGAAAATATTCTGCTGAAATTAATTCAAGCGGCGGATTATGATATCGAACGGGCGGAAAAAGGGATTATTTATATCGACGAAATTGATAAAATTGCCCGCAAATCGGAAAATCCTTCCATTACCCGGGACGTTTCCGGCGAAGGCGTACAGCAAACACTGTTGAAAATTTTAGAGGGAACGGTGGCTTCCGTGCCGCCGCAAGGGGGACGCAAACATCCCCACCAAGAGTTTATTCAAATCGATACCACCAATATCCTGTTTATCTGCGGCGGCGCCTTTGGCGGTATCGAAAATATTATTCAAAACCGTCTGGGGAAAAACATGATGGGCTTCGGCTCCGTGTTGACCAGCAAAACGGAACTGCTGCAGAATAATATTTTGGCGAAAGTTTTACCGGAAGATTTATTGAAATTTGGTTTGATACCGGAATTTGTCGGCCGTTTGCCGATTATCGTAACCCTGGAAGCTTTGGATGAAGCGGCGTTGATTCGGGTCTTGACCGAACCGAAAAACGCGCTGACCAAGCAATATCGGAAATTGCTGGAGTTGGACGGTATTGCCTTGGAATTTAAGGATGACGCTTTGGAAGCGATTGCCCATGAGGCAGTGGAGCGTAAAACCGGCGCCCGGGGATTGCGGGCGATTATGGAAAGCTTGCTGTTGGACGTAATGTTCGAAAGTCCTTCCGAGGAAGACGTGAACAAATGCGTGGTTACCAAAGCTGCGGTGGAACACAAGGAAAAACCGTTGTTATTGCGGCAGAGTACGGGAAATGAAACCGCTTAAGTTAGGCGATTCGCCAAGCCGTCGCGACGAATGTCGCGGCGGCTTGATTTTTTTGCGCCAGCGGCGACAATTGAAATGGTATAGCGAAGTAATCTATCCGTTTATCTTGTTTTGTCTATCTGCTTGGGGTATGCCGTTGGCAAAAAGTGCGACAGCGACCGGTGGCGACAGCAAATATAAGCCGGTCTATATAGACCCAAGTCTGCCTATATAGCTCAAAGCCGGGCAGGGGGCGCCCGGCTTTGAGCTATATTTTTAGGGAAAATGGAGGTTGAAGCAATAAAAAGCTGCGGCGTATGCACGCCGCAGCCGAATTTCTGCGGAAAAATCCGCCCTTTAGGCTCTATGCCGGAGCCAAGGCAGCTTCCAATGCCGGTATTCTGACTTGCGCCCAAAAACGCCTGTTTTTACCTTCCCAGTTACACCAGTGGTTGGCTTTCGCCTATGAAAACAGACTTGACGCTTACAGCGGCGGTACCGTGCGGGATTTGCACCCGCTTCCCGTTTAAGTTATGAGGCTCTACGCCCCGTAACCACATTGAAAGTTGATATGAAACTTTATTGCTATGCACATAGTTTATCATTCGCTTGTGCTTCTGTCAATAGCCAATCGGTTGATTTCCGCAACTGCGCTAAGAACGCCTTTGGGTTGACAAGTAAAAATTTTGGCTTTATAATGGAAGATACAGGGCTATAAGTGCATATTTATGCATAATGTATCCCAGCTAAAGATAAAGAAAAGAGGTTGTGGTTATGCCCGTTAATCTCAAAGGCAGAAGTTTGTTGACTTTATTGGATTATACGCCCCAGGAAATTCGCTATTTATTGGATTTATCTCATGATTTAAAAGCGAAAAAACGGGCCGGTATTTACGACTATCGATTAAAAGGCAAAAATATCGTTTTGCTTTTTGAAAAAACGTCTACGCGTACCCGTTGCGCATTTGAAGTGGCCTGTCTGGACGAGGGGGCGCATGTTACATTTTTGGATTCCGGCAGTTCGCAAATGGGCAAAAAAGAATCATTGGCCGATAGCGCCAAAGTGTTGGGACGTTTTTATGACGGCATAGAATATCGTGGTTTTCAACAGCAAGTGGTGGAAGATTTGGCTAAATACGCCGGGGTTCCGGTATGGAACGGTCTGACCGACGTAGATCATCCTACCCAGGTGCTGGCTGATCTGATGACCATCGAAGAAAATTGTGCTAAACCGTTGAATAAATGCAAATTGGTTTTCTGCGGCGATATTCGCAACAATGTGGCTTATGCTTTGATGTATGGCTGCGCCAAAATGGGTATGCATTACGTAGGCTACGGTCCGAAAGAGCTTAAAGTGGCCGATTCGGTGATGGCGGCCGCCACGGCGGTAGCCAAGGAAACCGGCGCCGTTATTGAAATTAGCGACGATCCGTCCTGTCTGAAAGGTGCGGACGCCTTATATACCGATATTTGGGCCTCCATGGGTGAAGAAGAAAAAACGCCGGAACGAGTGCGGGTTTTGACCCCCTTCCGGGTTACCAAAGAACTTATGGCTAAAACGGAAAACGACGATTGTATTTTCCTGCATTGTCTGCCCAGTTATCATGATTTCGATACCATTAACGCCAAAAAATGGCAGGAAAAAGGTTTAGATATTCGAGAAGTAACGGATGATGTTTTCCTCTCCCATCAGTCCAAAGTCTTTGACGAAGCGGAAAATCGTATGCATACGATAAAAGCGGTAATAATTGCGACAATAGGCTAGCTTTTTTCTTTTATATCGTTTATAATAAAAACATATGGTCGCAATCGACTTATAGCCCGTTCCTGCTAAAGGAACAAAGTTGCGGGTATAATGGATACCGCTATCCATTCCATAAATGGGCAACATATCATTAAATTAAACGGAGGAATGAAAACAAATGGCAAACGGAAGAATCGTTATCGCCCTGGGCGGCAATGCTCTGCAGGAAGCCAAAGGCGCCGCTACGGCGGAAGCGCAATTGGCCGTGGTGAAAAAAACTTGCGGTTATATTTGCGATATCGTTAAAAAAGATTATGAAATTACCATCGTGCATGGTAATGGTCCGCAAGTCGGCCGGATTTTGCTGGCCTCGGAAACCGCCAAAGACGTTACCCCGGCTATGCCTTTCGACGTATGCGGCGCGATGAGCCAGGGTTATATCGGCTATCATATCCAACAGGGTATGCGGGAAGCTTTGAAGGCCCATGGCATGAACACCCCCGTAGTTACTTTGGTTACCCAATTGGTGGTTCCCAGCGATGATCCTGGTTTCAAAAATCCCACCAAACCGATTGGTCCTTTCTATCAAGAAGCGGAAGCCAAAGCCATTGCCGCCGAAAAAGGTTATGCTATGAAAGAAGATGCCGGTCGCGGCTGGCGGAGAGTGGTTGCTTCTCCGGTTCCCACCAAAATCGTGGAAATCGATTCCGTGCGTAAATTGATGAACGACACCGTAGTTATCACCTGCGGCGGCGGCGGTATCCCCGTTATTGAAACCGCCGACGGCAACTTGGAAGGCGTAGCCGCGGTTATCGATAAAGACTTTGCCGCGGAATTGCTGGCGGAAGAAATCCATGCCGACGCTTTGATGATTCTTACCGAAGTAGAAAAAGCCGCCATCAACTTCAATAAACCCAATCAAAAAGATTTGGATCATATCACCGTAGCCGAAGCGGAAAAATATATTGAAGAAGGTCACTTTGCTCCCGGCAGCATGCTGCCTAAGATCAAAGCCGCCATCAAATTTGCCAAAGCCAACCCTGGCAAAAAAGCGATTATTACCTCTCTGTACAAAGCGGTTGATGCCATCGAAGGCAAAACCGGCACCGTTATTACTTTAGACTAATTGTTATATAAAAAAGCCGCGGCAATACTTTTGCCGCGGCTTTTTTTGTAGGCTGAGCCGGCTCCTTTGGCACTTGCATAAACAATCGGGACAGGGTATAATTTTCTAGTGGATTTTCCTTGTAGGCCTAGGGTATGGCTTTATCAGACTTTAGACCGGAAAGGAGGCGCTGATGAAAAAGACCACTTTATTCTTGCTTCTTTTGGTTTCGTTGCTGTGGGGCGTGGCTTATCCTTTGTTGAAACAGACCACGGTAGATACGCCTACGTCTTTGATGTTGGCGTTGCGTTTTACCTTAGCCGGTATATTGTTAACCGCTTTATTTTGGCGCAATGTGTGTAAGAATTTTTCTTGGCGCTTATTGCGAGACGTTTTTATCGTTTCCACCGTTCAATATGCGGACTATTTTTGTTATAGCTATGGTATGAATTTTACCACTTCGATCAACGGCGGTTTCTATTCTGGGGTTCCGTTGCTATTTGTGCCGTTTATCGTTTTAGCTTTGGATAAACAGCCGCTAAAAGGACAAAAATTGTGGGCGGCGG
>CASEQE010000021.1 GCA_949289995.1 uncultured Peptococcaceae bacterium | reverse complement strand
ATACCCAGCGCATCCTATGGTGGAGATAAGCGGGATCGAACCGCTGACCTCTTGAATGCCATTCAAGCGCTCTCCCAGCTGAGCTATACCCCCATATAAGAGGATGCGCTGGGTATTTCTTATTCAGTTTTGTGTGGGGTGTTGGTACACGATTGTATCGGGCTCCCAAGTGAGCTACACCCCCACGTCGTATATCTTGTGGAAATATCCGTGAACGACCGTGCTTGATTAGTATATCTTATATATAGGTTTTTGTCAAGGCTTTAGATAATTTTTTTTCGTTCTTTTCGCGTCTAACTACAATTTACAATATCTGCCGCCGCTCAAGCGCGGCTGCACGAAAGAAGCGCCTGGCAAATTCTAGCTTTCCCTTCTATATCATGTTATAATACTTACCATGTTATACGACTTGTCGGCAAAAGTGCCAAATCCCCTTGCCGCAACACAAGATCGCCACTTTCCCTTTCACAAACCATGCCACCATATGCCCCCGCCCTTTTCTTCCTAGATTAAAAAAAATAAATTTCACGAAAGGATTCTACACCTTCATTCGTATTCTATATGGATTGAAAAAACAAGCAACGATTGGAGGTACAAAAAATGAAGAAAAAAATTTTGCTTGCCACAATCCTTGGCATATGTATTGTTTTTGTGATAGCCGGTAGCGCCTTCGCCGCCACAACCTGGAGCGGCCGTCATGGAGGGGATGGATTGTGCAATCATTGCGGCGCCAACGCCTGCCTGGGCGATGTAGATGGCGACGGTATATGCGATTATTGCGGCGCCAACGCCTGCCTAGGCGATGTAGATGGCGACGGTATATGCGATTATTGGGACAACAGACTTCGGGATGGCAACGGCAGGCAAAACGGCCAAAATCAACAGGCAAACCTAAGCTATGGTCAACACAACGGCTGCCACAACGGCAGACATTTCTAAACCACGAGGCGCAATATGCGGAGCGAAACAGAAGTCAATCAGGCAATTGAACGGTATGGAGATACCGTCAAACGGATTTGCCTCCTGCAACTAAAAAATGCTTCTGATACCGAGGACATATTTCAAGAAGTGTTCTTGAAATATGCCCTTAGCTCCGTTATATTTGACAGCCAAGAACATGAAAAGGCATGGATCATTCGAGTTACCATCAATCAATGCAAAGATTTGTTAAAAAGTTTTTTTCGCAGTCGCACCGTGTCTATGGACAAGGCGGCGCCGCTGATTGCACCACCATTAACGGAACAAAGCGACGTGCTACAGGCGGTTCTTAGCTTACCGCCAAAATATAAAAACGTAATCTATTTGTATTATTATGAAGGATATTCAGCAGTAGAAATCGCCAAACTATTGGGCAAAAAAAACAACACCATCTATACGCTACTGGCCCGAGGAAAACAATTGCTGCAAAAACAGTTAGGAGGTGATGAGTTTGCAGGATCGACTGAAAGCCGCATTTGACCAGATTCACGCCGATGACGCTTTAAAAACCCGTACCAAACAATTTATCCATAACCGAACCCACGGCTATAGCCAAGATCAAAGCCGACCCAGCCCCAGATGGGCTACCCTGGTTGCCTGTTGCCTGGCTTTGTTGGTGGTAGCCGGCGGCTATTTATCCTATACGGCTCCGGTAGCCGCTATCAGCATGGATATCAACCCGTCCATCGAGTTATCGATTAACGTTTACAACCGGGTAATCGACGTAAAAGCCTACAATGAAGATGGAGCGGCTTTGGTTCAATCCCTGCCTCTACAACATATGCATTATGCAGACGCCATTAACACCATTCTGTCAGACCAAGCAGCCGCCTCCTATCTGCAAACTGATGATTACTGGCAAATCACCATTGTTAGCGGCTCCGAAAGAAAAAATCAAACTATACGCAACTGCATTTCCCGGCAAACCGACATTTCCGTGAAACATATATATTGCTCTTCCCACCATGAAGACATTGCCGCCGCCCATGCCGCCGGTCTGTCCTGCGGCAAATATCAAGCGCTTTTGCTGCTGCAGCAACAAAATCCCGATATTACGGCAGCAGATATTCAAAATCTGAGCATGGCTGAAATTCGCCAGCTACTTCAGGATAGCTTGCCCGAAGCCGGACAGGGGCATAACCAAAATAATGGTTCGGCCGGCAATCATAGCGGCAGTCACAGCCACGGCCAAAAATAATGGGTTGCCGCGACAACCCCTGGCTTAGCAGCGGATAAACCTAGGTATGTCTCCCTTGATTTTATCATCCTGCCATGATATAATGTTTTTACATTCTATGCATTGCCTTGGAATTTTCTATGGCAACAGACAAAATGCTTAATTTAAACGAAACGGAGACATATATATGAAAAGAATTAAAACTCTTGCCACGCGTAATCTGTGCGCCAGCGCGAAAAACGGCGGTTGCGGCGAATGCCAAACCTCTTGCCAATCCGCTTGCAAGACCAGCTGTGGCGTTGCCAATCAAAAATGTGAAAAAGCCACAAAATAACTTTTGCACATCAAAAAGCGCCGTCTTATGCAGGCGGCGCTTTTTGCGTATCAAAACCATGGAGGTAAGCGTATATGGTTCATCAATATCAATTAAACGGCTATAACATCGTATTAGACACTTGTTCCGGTTCCATACATGTGGTAGATGAAGTTGCCTACGATATCATAGCCCTGTTTCCGGATAAAACCACTGAGGGAATTGTTCAGGCAATTTTGAACCGACATCCTGACGTCCCAGAAAAAGAGGTTTTGGACTGTATCGCTGAAGTGGAGCAATTAATTGGCCAGGGACAGCTCTATTCTCCAGATTCTTTTGCTTCCATGGCAGGCAATTTTAAACAGCGTTCCGGTAACATCATCAAAGCCCTTTGCCTACATGTGGCCCATACCTGCAATCTCAATTGTTCCTATTGCTTTGCCAGCCAAGGCAAATATCATGGCAAAGGCGGTTTGATGTCCTTTGACGTAGGCAAACAGGCGCTAGATTTTCTCGTATCCCATTCCGGAGACCGGGTCAATCTAGAAGTAGACTTTTTCGGCGGCGAACCTTTGCTGAACTGGGAGGTCATCAAACGTTTGGTAGCCTATGCCCGTTCGCTAGAGACAAAACGGCATAAAAAATTCCGTTTCACCCTCACCACCAACGGTCTATTAATTGATGACGAGGTAATCG
Organism: uncultured Peptococcaceae bacterium; assembly: GCA_949289995.1. Lineage (GTDB taxonomy): Bacteria > Bacillota > Dehalobacteriia > UBA4068 > UBA4068 > JAILCQ01. Next base: position 6,230 of record CASEQE010000021.1, on the reverse strand, counting down.
ACTTTGCCAATCGGGAAATGAACAACGTGGTGCTTTCTTTGGACGGAAGAAAAGAAATTCACGACCGCCTACGGGTAGATTATGCCGGCAATGGCAGCTACGACCGTATCGTACCCAAATTTCAAAAATTGGTGCGCGCCCGCGGCGGAAAAAATTACTATATACGCGGTACTTTTACCCATGCCAACGCCGATTTTACCAACGATATATTCCATATGGCAAATCTAGGATTTACAGAATTAAGCATGGAACCAGTGGTTTGTTCGCCGGAAGACCCGGCGGCGCTAACGCCTGCGGATATCGAAACCGTTAAACGCCAATACGAAATTTTGGCCCAGGAAATGCTAAAACGGCAAAAAGCGGGCCAGCCTATTACCTTCTATCACTATATGTTGGATTTAACCGGCGGTCCCTGTATATATAAGCGCCTGTCCGGTTGCGGATCCGGTACCGAATATATGGCGGTAACCCCTTGGGGCGATCTCTATCCCTGCCATCAATTTGTAGGGGAAGAAAAATTCAAGCTGGGCGACGTATGGAACGGCGTGGAAAACACGGCGCTTCGGGAACAATTTCGCAGTTGTAACGTTTACAGTCGCCCTCAATGCGCCGATTGCTGGGCCAAACTCTATTGCTCCGGAGGATGCGCAGCCAATGCCTATCATGCCACCGGCGATATTCGCGGCATATACGAAGCAGGCTGTGAATTATTCCGCAAACGTATCGAATGCGCTATTATGCTACAAGCTGCTGCAGCCGAAATAACAGAGGAGGCGTAAATGAATACGCCTATCGTTGATTTTCTGCATCAATATGCTAATATTGACGCCGTACGCCTGCATATGCCCGGTCATAAAGGCAAATGCTTTCTTGGTTGCGAAGCCTTGGATATTACAGAAATTGCCGGGGCGGATTCCCTGTACGAAGCCAACGGCATTATCCAGGAAAGCGAAACCAACGCCGCAGCCCTGTTTGGTTCCGGCCGTACCCTGTATAGCGCCGGCGGCTCCAGCCAATGCGTGGCTGCTATGCTGGCTTTGGCCATACGCAACCGGCCGCCAGGAACGCCACCGCTAATCTTGGCAGCAAGAAATGTACACAAAGCCTTTGTTCATGCGGCCGCCTTATTGGATTTCGATATCCAATGGTTGTGGCCGGAAGGGGATAATGATTCCCTATGCGCTTGCCCAATCTCCCCCGGCAGATTGGAGAAAGATCTGCAAAACCTGACCGTTCCGCCGGCAGCCGTATATATTACCAGCCCAGATTATCTCGGCGGTATGGCGGATATTGCCGCTCTGGCGGAAGTTTGCCATGATTATCATACCATTTTGGCAGTAGATGGCGCCCACAGCGCTTATCTGCGTTTCCTTTCCCCTTCCTTACATCCTCTGGATCAGGGCGCCGATATTTGTTGCAATTCCGCTCACAAAACCCTACCGGTACTCACCGGCGGCGCCTACCTGCATATCGGCAAAAACGCACCTACCGCATTCGCCGAACAGGCCCGCCAAGCCATGGCCCTGTTCGGCTCTACCAGCCCTTCTTATCTAATTTTGGCCTCCCTGGATCTTTGCAACCGCTATTTGTCAGATCATTACCCATCCCGCCTGTCGCAAATGGCGCAACGCCTGGCCAAACTGAAAAACCAATGGTCGGCTGCCGGCTGGACTATGCGGCCAACCGATCCGCTGCGTCTCACCATCGCCGCTCCCCAAAGGCTTTCCGGTATCGCCTTGGCAAAAAAACTACGTCAAGGCGGGGTATTTTGCGAATACGCCGACCAAGATTTTCTAACGATGATGTTTACCCCGGAAAACAGTGAGGACGACCTAATTCGAACCACCCGCCTATTAGGCGTCAACACCGCTCCCGCCGCTTTTTCCGCCCCTTTACCGCCCCCCCGGGGCAAACAAATCCTTTCCCCGCGACAATGCCTATTCGCCCCCCAGGAAACCATAGAAACAGAACATGCTCTGGGGCGGATTTGCGCCGATATTAGCGTATCCTGCCCGCCAGCTATCCCCATCGCCGTTTCCGGAGAACAAATCGGACCGGAGGCCATAGCTTGGTTTCGCCATTATGAAATTTCCCATGTCCATGTCATCCGTTAAATTCGCCTACCGCCGCCGTTATCGCTTTTCGCGGCGGTAGGCTTTTATCTGCCCCATAAACCACATATTTTCTTGGAACAAATCTATGGCGCTATCGCCCCACCTCCCACTATGCTGCCGGTAAAAAACGGATTTGCCTATTCGGCGCAGATTGCATTATCCCTTATCCCTAGTTTTATTCTTGCGACGCTGCCTGTACGGCCTTCTGACAAATTTATTCGCCATCCATAATGCCGCCAAAAGCAAAAACAGACATCCGCCATATACGCACCAATTCTGCCAGTCAGCCATGCTTTGCCGATTGATATCCATATTATTATCCATATTTCCCGGAAAACGATTCGCCGTGCCGGCGCCGCAAGCAACCGTCTCGCCTGCGCCGCTGTCCGGCGGCGTGGTCGTTGCGGTATCCGTCCCGCCTAGGCCGCTTTCCGGCGGCGTGGCGCTTGCGGAATCCGTCCCCTCTGCCCCGCCAAAGCCGCCGCCGGCCGGCCGGCCCCCTTGCGGCCTCTCCGTTTCTTCTATATTGGGCATGTCTTGACTTGCCATATCTTCGCTTGCCATATCTGGGCCAAAGGCGTTCGCCGTCTCCCCGTCAAAAGTCATGGTTTGGAAATCCTCAGCTAGTTCGCCTGGCCATTCCATTCCCCCACCAAAATCGCCGCCACCGGCCATATTCATATCGTCAGGTTTATACAATTCCCCGTTGACCACCCCGTAATTGCGCAACAAAAAACTCTCCTCCACAGCTTCCAGAGCCAAATATACGCCCCAGTATTGGCCGTTTATGGAAATTTCCGCATAATTATATAGGGAGGCGTCCGCGCCTAATTATTGAAACATATCATTAATCAGCGCTTCTTTCATACTGGTTGCATCGGCGTAATTGTTATTTAACACCAATTTGTCCAAGCCATAGCAGCTTTGACCGTCAACATAATGGTCAAATTCCAATTTAAAACTGTAACGTTGGCTATCCGGGGCATTGGCGACGGCGCTCAGGCTGGTATTGCCCTTTGTGCGTATGGCTACGTCATAAAACGTGTCGCCGTTGATTTCCACATCGCAAGCATAATAGGATTTGCTTAACGGATTGGCCAACATATCCTGATAATCTTCTTCATCAATCAAAATATTGATTTCAATGACTTCATTAACATCAAACAATTCCGTTTCATATTCCATAGCCACAGCAGTTCCCCCAGCAATATCCGACAATTGCTGGGAAAACAGCATAGCGGCGACACATAATACAACCACCAATCCTATAAGCGCCACAATTATTTTGCCAATATGCTTGTTTTCTATCATATATGGCTTCCTCCATCACGACATATAATCCCCGTTATAGCTCACTAAGGTTACATCTTGCCCCCCCGGCGCCTGGGAGATACGATTGACAAAAGCCATGCTGTCCTCTGTAGCCCGCAGTTCCACGGTGGTCTCGATTTGTCCCGGAATAACGGTTTTGGATTTGATCACATACTGTTCCACACTGGTATCGAGAATATCCCAGATTGTCTTTTCCGTATCCTCCTTATCATATTTCAAAACCAGAATATATGGATTGCGATGGATTTTTCGGTTGGCAAACAGCAACAAAACAATGCCGATGATAACCGAGCCAATCACCGCCAGCGGAATCATACCGGCGCCCAGCACAATGCCAACGGTTAGGGCCCAGAATAAAAAGACAATTTCCACCGGATCTTTAATCGCCGCCCGGAAACGGACAATAGACAATGCGCCCACCATACCCAAAGATAACACCACGTTGGAGGTAACGGCCATAATCACCAAAGTGGTTACCAAAGCCAAGCCCACCAAGGTCAAAGCAAATCCATTGGAATACATGACGCCGGTTAGCGTCTTTTTATAAATGACAAAAATAAACAAACCAATTACCAAAGCCATTACCATTGTTGATAATCTTGTTATATCATTCTTCTAAGTTTAAACATAAACTATTATCGAAAAATAATCTGAATGTTTCTTGATCACCCTATGATAAAACAATTTGTTTAATCATTTTCATATATGCAGCAAAAATGCATAGTCGACAACAGTATTTTTTGCAAAATATCTTTTGTATGATATAATGCCAAACAAAGCATTGCAATAATTTATATGCACTAGCCAAATATACAAGCCACAGAGACACAAAACAAAACCGGCAAAACAAATCTGCCGATTCTCGTCCAAAACAAAAAATCACATTCTATTCTTGCACAAAGCCTGATAAACCCGTATAATGGAAAGCGATATATACCTATAGTTTGACACAGGAAATCAAATTCGGCTACCGGCTTAATGATAACCGGCTGCCGTCTCAGCCCCTATCGCTTATTTTAGCAACTCACATTCTACGAAAGGAAAGTCGCAATGAAACGAAACGGTTTAACCCTAGCCCAAGTTGAAGAAAGCCGCCAATTATATGGCGCCAATATCCTAACCCAAATTCCTCGGGAACCGCTATGGAAAAAATTTATCAAAGGTTTCGGGGATCCAATGATTATTATCCTTCTGGTTGCTCTTGTCGTGCAACTGATCCTGTTTCTAATCGGCGAAGCAGAGTGGTATGAATCCGTTGGTATTCTCGTCGCCATTCTCATAGCCAACGGCGTCACCGCATTTAGCGAAAACAAACAAGAAGGCAAAGCCTCCGCTTTAAAAGCGGAAGAAGACGCCAAAGAAAAATGCAAAACCATCCGCGAAGGCCAATTGTCGGAAATTCATATCCGCCAGGTAGTCAAAGGAGATATCATCTACCTCCAGGCCGGAGATAAAATTCCTGCAGACGGCGAAGTCATCGAAGGCATAATCAAAGTAGACCAAGCTGTCCTCAACGGCGAAACCGAAGAAGCGGAAAAGCGCCCCTGCCCTGTAGATGGCGAATATGATGAAAAAGATTTGCTTAATCCTTATTATGTCTATCGCGGAACAGTGGTCTGCGGCGGGGAAGCCTATATGGAAGTAAAAACCATCGGCGATCATACCCTGTTTGGCCAATTGGCATTGGAAGTGCAGGAAAATACCCGGGCCACCCCGCTACAAGTCAAACTGGGAAAACTGGCCAAACATATTTCCACCTTCGGCTATATTGGCGCCATTAGTATCGTGATGGGAATTTTAATCAAAACCCTAGCATCCGGCGAAATGCCCGGAGAAATATACGAATGGATTCGCCTGATTCTCGATGCCATTACCGTTTCGGTAACCATCATCGTCTGCGCCGTCCCGGAAGGCCTGCCTATGCTCACTTCCATACTGCAGTCCTTCCAAAGCCTGAAAATGGCCAAGGATAACGTTTTAGTGCGCAAGATCAACGGCTTGGAAACCGCCGGCAGTCTCAGCTTGCTGTTCAGCGACAAAACCGGCACCATTACCGAAGGACAGCTATCGGTGGTGGAAATTGCCACCGGCAACGTACGGTTGTTTCAATCGCTGCACGATTTGCCCGCTTCCCTGCGCCTGGATGTTATTGCCGGTATAGGCGTCAACAATGGAGCCGTGGCCAGCAATGGCCAAATTATCGGCGGCAACAGCACAGATCGGGCTCTAATGTCGTTTTTGCTCAATGCAAACGCCACCGATACCATGACCAAAGAAGACGTACAAAACTTTAACGCTTTCGATTCCAATAAAAAATATTCCAGCGTAACCCTGTGCCGGGACGGCGCATGCATAACCTATATCAAAGGCGCGCCGGAAAAAATCGTCGATCAATGCAATTGGTATCTGGATGAACAAGGCGAAGTAAAAGAACTAACGGAGAAAAACTTTTTAATCTCTTATATCGATGGCCAGGCCGGCCGTTCTATGCGCCTGCTGGCCGTGGCCAAAGCCGACGGCGAACAAGCCGGCGAAAATATGACTTTAATTTGCCTCCTAAGCATTCGCGATAATGTGCGCCCGGAAGCGGCAGCCGCCATTCAAGAAGCGCAAAACGCCGGCATACAAGTGGTTATGGTCACCGGCGACCGCAAAGAAACCGCCGTGGCAATTGCCAAAGAAGCAGGCTTGCTAACAGACCCCAGCCATATCGCCTTAACATCCGGCGAATTGGCGGAAAAAACCGACGAAGAATTAAAACAAATTTTGCCGCAACTGCGAGTG
>CASEQE010000020.1 GCA_949289995.1 uncultured Peptococcaceae bacterium | reverse complement strand
TAAAACCGCCGTTTTCTTAACGTTTTGCCGCTGCTTGCGCAATTGTTTAACGCTAAGCCGGTTTTGCAAATCCAGATTGGCGCTAGCAGCCTGCTTTTTTGCCGCGTACAAACGTCCGGCAGCCTCTGCGGCGATTTGCCGTCTTTTATTCTCGGTTTCACCTGCATGATCATGAGATAGCGATACTTCAGCCGTTGTAAGTTGCGGCGATAAAGCTATAGGATCGCTATCGCCGCCATGGCAATCGCCTGATCCCGGCGTAGTTCCGGCAAAATGCTGTTCCGTTCCCTGCCGCACCGCCTGCAAAGCTTCTTGTTCCGCTTGTATGCGTGCCTCCTGTAACCTTTGCTGTAACAGCGACAAATCCTTTTCCCGAACGGTAGATACACTTTGTTTCATCGCCGCTAAATCCCGCCTGGCTTCTTCTTGCCGCCGCCTAGATACGTTCAATTCTTCCCGAATACGTGCGGTTACCTGATCCGTACCGGCGGTTTCTTGATCTTGTTTTTCCAACCGCCCTCGATTGGGAGAAAGCCTGCCGGCAGCTGCGGAAAATCCGGCGGGAGCTTCTTCTACCTGCGCTTCCGCCGCCGCCAACACTTCCGGCTGTATATGCAACAGAGAAGCCAATTGATGAAAAGAAGGATTTTTCTCTGGTTTATCCGCTTCACCAATCGCCGGCACATTTGCCTGCGCCATATGCTCCCGCCCATCCAACGTTGTCTTGGCGGATAACGACTCCGAGTCAAAAGCGGCGGCCGTAGCGCCGACGTAGCCGGCTTTCGCCATATGCTCCTGGCTTAAAGGCATTTTTTGTTTTACGTTCGGTTTCCTCTTTTTATCTGGCCACATATTTTCCTCCGCTAGGACTGCAACGCGCAATCGAATCGATGGCGAAGCGGACGTCGACAAATGATCATGGATAACCAAGCCGCCCTATGTTTCCAAGTCTGACGTTGGACGACGTATACCTATTTGCAAAAATTTACTTATAGAACACCTTATTATAACATATAATAATCTTTTTGCCAAATTCAGTCAATACGGATCAAACGTTCTTTGGCTTTTGGATTTTCTTTGTCGCCGACAAAAAAAAACCGCCGGCCAAAACGGACGACGGCTTATTGACAGCATTTTTATCAAAACTTTTTCAAATCGCTTCGATTTTTACGCACCGTAACCAATAACTGATCCAAATTACTTTCCAGTTGCGATAAAATATCGTCGGAATACAAAATCGATTGTTTCCGTAATTCTGCCGATGCGGTTTCCGCCTGACTCATCAAAGCTTCCGCCCGGCTAGTAGCCGCTTTAAAGATTTCCGTTTCTTGCAACATCAGCGCCGCCTGATCCCGCGCATCTTGTAAAATACGTTTACCTTGCCCTTCCACGCTTTCCAACAGTTTGTCGCTTTGCTCCAAAACCTGCTGCGCCTGACGTAATTCACCAGGCAAAGCCGCATAAATTTTATCCACAAATTCCAAAATGGCGTCTCCATCTACCATAACCTTGCCGGTTAAAGGTACGCGGGAGGCGCTGGTAATCGTTTCTTCCAGTTCTTTTAAAATCGTCGCCATTTCCATATTGCTGCCTTCCATAGTCGCCCTCCTTATTTCTCGTCTTGCCGCCAACAACAATAATATATTTCCGTGTCTCCATAGGCGCGACGTTTAACAATTTGCCACCGCTCCGTAGGCACAAATTCTGAATTTTTTCCGCTTGTTTCCACCACAAGCACACCGTCTGGGGTTAACAATTGCCAAGATTCAATCACATGCAACAGTTTTGCCAACCAGCCCTGATTATACGGTGGATCCAAAAAAATCACGTCGAAAACATCCACGGCGCCGTTGGCTTTGAGTCGGGGTAATAAACGTTCCGCCGCTCCGCGGTATAACTTGGCGCCAGGCAAAGCCACCGCCTGAATATTGGCGGCAATAGCGCGTTGCGCCGCCGGGTCTTTTTCCAGGAAAACGGCTTCCGCCGCGCCCCGGCTTAACGCTTCCAAACCCAAAGCGCCGCTGCCGGCAAAAACGTCTAGCACGCGAGCGTCGATCAAACGCTCTCCCAAAACGCTAAAAATCGCTTCCCGTACTCTGTCCGTGGTGGGCCTGGTATTTTGTCCCTTCGGTGCCTGCAATTTCCTGCCGCCGGCGCTTCCCGCAATAATTCGCACCCTACCAAACCTCCATCCTATTGCGGCCAAAGCAATGCCATTGCAACGATCGGTTTCACGTTTAATTTTTGCCTTTTACAGCATTATCTCGTGATGCTTGGCTAGATAATTTAAAATTGCAAACCTGGCAAATATAAACTGCCTGCGGATTAGCCATAAGTTTTTTATAATCCTTATGTACTTTATTAATTTCTTCCTCTTTGCCGCAAATGGCGCAACGAACTTTCATAAAATCCCCTTTTCTGATAGCGCTGCGACCGCCGCCGGCCTTTCATACTAGCCGGGACAATCATCGGCGTAACGATTTTTACATTATGGCAAACGGTATTATTATTCTCCTTTTTCTTTATTTCTTCCTGCATAATAGCAAAAGCAATTCGATATTTTTACCGCAAGCGGTTATACTAGGAAGGAAATTCTATTTTATTGGCGGAAAAATCGACAAGAAAGAGGTTATTATGACAAATACAGCGGATTATTCGGCTTTAGCCGCTTATTATGACTTGGCCAACGAAGCCACAGAAGCATTGCGGGGAGAAGAAAATCGAGAAATCCCCGGGATAAAGGAAGAAGTATGCCAAAAAGGGCCTGTGGAAGTGCATATCGTCACCATTATGAATCAAACCGGCGAAACGTTATTACAAAAAAAACAGGGACGATATATCACGCTAAGCTTACCAGAATTGAACGATAGCGATACGATGGAAGAAGTAGCCAAAGTCACCGCCGAATATTTAAATTCTTTGTTGCCGCCTTTACGCCAAGGCGGTCTCATGCTGGTCGGTTTAGGTAATAATTCAGCCGTGGCCGATTCTTTAGGTCCTAAAGTGGTAAGTAAAACCTACGCCACTAGACATTTGCATCAATTACCGGAAGATTTAGGGGCGCTATGCACTTTGGCTCCAGGCGTTATGGGCGCTACAGGCATTGAAACCGCAGAAATCTTGAAAGGGGCAGCGGAGCATATTCACCCCGACGCCATATTGGTGGTAGATTCTCTGGCCGCCGCTTCCGTTAGCCGGGTTGGCGTCACCGTACAAATGTCAGAAAATGGTATTTGCCCAGGTAGCGGCGTGGGCAATGCGCGTCAAGCAATTACAGCGCAAACCATGGGCGTGCCGGTAATCGCCATTGGCGTACCAACGGTGGTAAGCGCTTGCTCTATTATCAAAGAAACCGCCGCTAGCCTCGGCAAATATTGGCAAAGTCAAGGACGAAGCTGCCCGGCGGCCAGCGGCGAAGCCGTGGCCTTTGCCGCGGAAGAATTGCTGCAAGCCTTTTCCGGCGTACTCATGGTAACGCCAAAAGATATCGATGACTTAATCGCCAAAGTAGCGGAAGTATTGGCGGCGGCTATTGCCCTTGCAATACATCCGGCAGCCATTCGCCAAGGATATCATAGTTTTATCAAATAAAAAGGCCTGGCGGCAATGGCGTCAGGCCTTAAACAATAAGCTTTTATAAAGCCAACTCGGCAGGATAAAAAAGGCGCTTATTCGCCTGCAAACAACGGCGTGCTGAAATATCTCTCCGCCGTATCCGGCAAAATCGTCACTACCGTTTTGCCTTTGCCCAATTTACGGGCCATCTGCAAAGCGGCCGCTACGTTGGTGCCGCTGGAAATACCGCACATCAAGCCTTCCAAGCGTGCCAAATCCCGGGCGGTTTGCAAAGCTTCCTCGTCGGATACGATATAGATGTCATCATATATGTCCACGTTCAAATTCTCCGGAATCAAACCGTCGCCGATCCCCATTTGCAAATGGGTACCTATGTTGCCGCCGGCCAAAATCGCCGCGTTTTCCGGCTCAACCGCCCAAATCACTACGTCGGGATACATGGCTTTCAATACTTCCCCTACACCGGAAATGGTGCCGCCGGTGCCGACGCCGGAACAAAAGCCATGAATGGGACCAGCTACCTGTTCCATAATTTCCAAGGCTGTATAATGTTTATGCACCAAAGGATTGGCTTTATTGGTAAATTGTTGGGGCACGTAAACCTTAGGATTTTCTTTGGCCATACGCATCGCCGTATTTAAGCATTCTTCAATACAATCGCCGATATTGCCGTCATCATGAATCAAAATGACTTCCGCCCCATAATGCCGCACCAACTTACGTCTTTCTTCGCTAACCGAATCGGGCATGACGATAATGGTGCGGTAACCGCGTACCGCGCCCACTAAAGCCAAACCGATTCCTTGATTGCCGGAAGTGGGCTCCACAATAATCGTATCTTTATCGATAATACCCTCTTCTTCCGCGGCGTTAATCATATTCATCGCCGTTCTGGTTTTAATGGAGCCGCCCACGTTTAAACCTTCGTATTTAACTAAAACCTGGGCGCCATTGGGATCGGCCATTTTATTTAACCGAATCATAGGGGTTTGCCCCATCGCATCTAAAACGTTATTGTATATCACAGATATTCCCCTTTTCCCTTAAATCATAGTGCGTTGCTATTATATTACTTTTCGCCGTAAATTGCAACAATAAAAAAAATACTTGCTGAGAAAAATTGAATAGTATATAATGAATTGTTATTGAAACAAAGCCATTTTTTCAATAGGGGGCTTGATTATGAGCGATAATAAAACCATCATTTCTGCCGAAGACGTGGATTATGTGGCGAAATTGGCCCATTTACAATTTACTTCTCAGGAAGCGGCGGACTGTACGGCCAAGTTAGCGTCTATTTTAAATTATATGCAGGAATTACAAAAAATTGACGTAACAGACGTACCAATCACCACGCATGTATTGCCTTTGCAAAACGTTTTTCGTGAGGATGAAACCGGTTCTTGCCTCTCCCGGGAAGCCGCTTTGGCCAACGCCCCGGAACAATGGGAAGGCTATTTCAAGGTACCGAGAATTATATAAAATTTGAATATTAAGGAGCAACATCTATGATAACCGATATGACCCTGGGCGAGTTGGAACGCGCACTCGATGCCAAAGAACTGTCTTCCATGGAGGCAACCGAGGCTTATTTGCGGCGTATTAAGGTCTTAGAACCGGAAATCGGCGCTTATATCAGCGTTGATGAAGAAAACGCCCTGGCGCAAGCCGCCGCCTCCGACAGCCGCCGTGCTAAAGGTGAAAAACTTTCTTCTCTGGACGGTATTCCCCTGTCTTTAAAAGATATCATTTGCACCCAGGGGATCGCCACCACCTGCGCTTCTCGCATACTGGTCAATTATATTCCTCCATACGACGCAACCTGTTGGCGTAAATTAAAGCAGGGAGGCGGCGTGCTTTTGGGCAAATGCAATATGGATGAATTTGCTATGGGTTCATCCACTGAGAGTTCCGCTTTTAAACTAACCCGCAATCCGTTTGATTTGAGCAAAGTCCCCGGCGGTTCTTCCGGCGGTTCCGCCGCCGCCGTGGCCGCCGATTTAGCCTGTTATTCTTTGGGAACCGATACCGGCGGCAGCGTCCGTCAGCCGGCGCATTTTTGCGGTGTAGTAGGACTAAAACCCACTTATGGACGGATCTCCCGTTTCGGCGTTATTCCCTATGCATCTTCCTTGGATCAAGTTGGTATTTTGGCTAAATGCTGCGAAGACGCCGCCATCGTTTTGGAACGGATTGCCGGCAAGGATCCCATGGATAGCACGTCTTTTGACACGCCGCCGGACGCCTATCGCCAAGCTTGCAAGCGGCCGGTAAAAGGATTGAAAATTGGCGTTCCCCAGGAATTTCTCGGCGATGCCATCGACCCGGCAATTAAAGAACAATTAAATCAAGCCGTCGCTCAACTGAAACAGGCCGGCGCAACTGTGGAAGACGTTTCCCTACCCCATACGCAATATGCATTACCCGCTTATTATGTGCTTGCCTGCTCCGAAGCTTCTTCCAATCTCGCCCGCTATGACGGGGTGCGTTACGGGCTGCGGGCTGAAGCGGAAAACGTACAAGATATGTTTGTAGCTAGCCGTAGCCAGGGCTTTGGCATGGAAGTCAAGCGCCGTATCATGCTGGGCACCTATGCGTTGTCCTCCGGCTATTACGATGCCTATTATAATAAAACCCTTCAGGTGCGTACCTTAATCAAGCGGGATTACGATCAAATTTTTGCCGACGGCTTTCACTGTCTACTAACGCCGGTGGCGCCTACCCAAGCCTTTGCGATTGGCGCCAATATCGACGATCCTTTAACCATGTATATGCAGGACGTTTGCACCGTACCAGTAAATTTAGCCGGTTTACCGGCATTGGTGGTGCCTGTGGCGCTCCATCAAGGTTTACCTATCGGTTTGCAGCTGATTGGCGCCCCATTCGGCGAAAGCGAACTATTCGCTATCGGCAGCGCCCTAGAAACAAACCGTCTGAAACCGAATTTACCGGCGGTTCAATAAAAAGGAGTTTTGCTATGTCTCAATATATCACTACCATTGGTTTGGAGTTCCATGCCGAATTGAAAACAAAAACCAAAATTTTCTGTTCTTGCCCTACCAAATTTAGCGATCAACCAAATACCCAAACCTGTCCGGTTTGTCTAGGATTACCCGGCGTTCTGCCGGTTCTCAACAAACATGCCGTCGAATTGGCGGTGAAAGCCGGTTTAGCCTTAAATTGTCAAATTTCTCCTTTGAACAAATTTGATCGCAAGAACTATTTTTATCCAGATTTACCAAAAGGCTATCAGGTAACCCAATATCCATTACCCGTTTGTCAAAAAGGATATATTACCGTACAAGATGCCGCCGGACAGGATAAAAAGGTACGCATCAACCGCATCCATTTGGAAGAAGATGCCGGCAAACTGGTACATTCCGGCGATTCCATTGCGGATAGCGATTATTCGCTGGCAGATTATAACCGGGCGGCCGTGCCATTAATCGAAATCGTCAGCGAACCGGACATGTCCAGCGCCGAGGAAGCCCGGGAGTTTGGTGAAAAACTGCGGCTGATTCTCGCCTATGCCCAAGTTTCCGACGTTAAAATGGAACAAGGCTCTTTGCGCTGCGATGTAAATATTTCTCTTCGCCCTCGGGAACAACAAGAATTTGGGGTAAAAGTGGAGATCAAAAATCTGAATTCCTTTAAAGCGGTTTATCGGGCGATACAATACGAAGAGCAACGTCAACGGGAAATGCTAGACCAAGGGGCAACCATCGTGCAAGAGACGCGCCTATGGGACGAAGCCAGCGGCACCACCAAAGCTATGCGTAGCAAAGAAAACGCCCACGACTACCGCTATTTTCCGGAACCAGATTTACCGCCTGTCATCCTTTCTCCGGAATGGATAGCGGATATTGCCGCCTCTTTACCGGAACTGCCAGATGCGAAAACGGCCCGTTTGCAAAAAGATTTAGGCCTATCAGCCTACGATAGCCGGCAAATCGTCGCCAGCCCTGCCATAGCCTGCTTATTCGATCAAACCGCCGCGCTTACCAAAGAATATAAAACCCTGGCCAATTGGCTTCTGGGCGATATCTCCCGGCTGCTTAATAACGCCGAACAAGAATATGAGCATATTCCACTGGCAGCGGAAGACTTGGCGTATTTATTGGAACAAGTAAAAAGCGGCGCCGTCAACAATAACAGTGCCAAAGTCGTATTGGAGGAAATGTTTATCAGCGGGCAAAAACCGGCGGATATTATCGCCGCCCATGGCTTTGCCCAAATATCCGACGCTTCGTTTTTAACGGAAGCCGTGGCGGCAGTTATCGCCGCCAATCCTCAACCGGCGGCAGATTATCGTGCCGGCAAAAAACAAGCTTTGGGATTTTTGGTGGGTCAAGTCATGAAACAAACCAAAGGTCAGGCTAATCCAGCTATGGTTCGAGATTTATTGGCCAAATCTCTGGAATAATTTTAATCGGCGATCATAAGGCACACGCCAATTTGCCACCTAAAGGCGCTGCAGGACCAGTTCTGCGGCGCCTTTTATGATTGGCGCACCTTACGTCCAATCCTATTTTCCAGGGATTGAGCCGCAATATACGACTAGCCTCCATCCAAAAACTCCTTGCGTCAATAGATCATCCCAAAGGCTCGTCTTACCATTACGGCAGGATAAGCTCGTATGGTATAACCGAACGTATACGAGCTAAAATATGGGTATTCCTTTTTTCTATAATCATTTGTAAATCATTATATAAATTGACCGCTTGTCCGCTTAACGGCTATAATGGTATCTACACGATACCGTATGCTTATACTCAAACTCTCCTCTGCCGTCAGCAGCCATGGGGCAGCAACGCCTCCCCCCGAAACATCCTAGGTTAAACAACGGCTCAGCAAGCGCTACTTGTCATACTACCGCTTGTCGCTGATGGACGGCCTTCTGCTTACGATGGTTTTATCCACATATAAAGGAGCTTTTATGCAAACTGTAGAACAAGCTTTAGCCAAATTGGCAAAAAACCATTTTCGCGCCAAATTTCATCTTACTGCCGCCGACCGGCTATATATACAAGAAAAAGGGTGGAACGTGGTGGAAAAGCATGCCCGGGAAATGATCAGCCGCCGCTTAGCTCCGGCTCATCCGGCAAAGGATGGCAGGCAAACGCCTTGGCGGGGACATCCGGTGTTTATCGCCCAACATGCCTGCGCCTGCTGTTGCCGGCGTTGCCTGTATAAATGGTATAAAGTGCCGCTGAATCAGCCTTTAACCCAGGCGCAGCAGGAAAAAATTTTCACTTTGCTTATGGCCTGGCTACACCGGGAAATGGCAGATACGCAGGCAGCGAATAAGCCTCCTATAGGAAAAGGCGGATGATTATGAAAGACGAGACTTCTATCGTTTTCACAACTCTATATTTGACTATCGCTCGAATTTTGTCAAAGACAAAATGACATACAATCTCAAATACAATGCAAAAG
>CASEQE010000019.1 GCA_949289995.1 uncultured Peptococcaceae bacterium | reverse complement strand
GCCGCGTCTTCCGGTCGATGGAAAACATCGCTATACGCCATAAATTCCCTATCAAAATCCCGCCAACCCGGGCGCTGGCCGCCAACCATAATCAACTGCTCCACATTCGGGCAAGAAGCGGCAGCGATCTCCGCTTGTTCTACAACTTCACCGTCGGCGGTACAAACCAACGCTTTTACGCCAGCCGCTTTAAAACGATAATCAAAATCATGGGTTTTCAACAAATTGGTCGCCGGAATAGCCACAGCTCCCAGTTTATGTAAAGCCAAAATGGAAAACCAGAACTGATAATGCCGCTTGAGCACCAACATAACCCGATCGCCTTTGCCGATACCCAGAGATTTGAAATAATTGGCCGTAATCGAAGAATAACGACTGATATCGCCAAACGTAAAACGTTTTTCCTGTTTATCCTTACTGACATGCAGCATTGCCAATTTATCCGGACATTTTTTAGCCAAAGCATCAATAATATCAAAGGCAAAATTAAAATGCTCGGCATCGATAAATTGAATATCCGTCAAAATACCTTCTTCATTAGTCGTTGGCACGATAAACTTCTTATATAGCCAGTCATCATGCCGATGGGCCTTACGCTGTTTTTCCACTAGGCTGGCAAAATCGTCAACTTCCTCTTCATCTTCCTGGTCTTTCAAAACAATGGCGTAAATCGCCGCATCAGCTCCGCCATAAGCGATCATACCATGGGGAACTCCACTATTATAATAGATGGTATCCCCTTCGTTTAAATATTCAATATGATCGCCTACCTGCATTTTCATTTGGCCTTTAACCACAATATCAAATTCTTGGCCTTTATGAGTAGACAAATGAATCGGCAAATCTTGTTCCTTTTCGTCATAGGGCATTTGCACATAAAAAGGTTCCGCAGTTTTATTACGGAAAAGCGGGGCCAAATTGTTATATTTAAATCCAGCGCGTCTGGTTATTGGTAAACCGCCGCCTTTTCGCGTTATCGTATAAGTAGAAAGCTTGGGCGATACGCCTTTGATCAAATCGGTAGCATCCACGCCGAAACGCTTGGCGCATTTATAAATAAACGTAAAACTAAAATCGGATTGTCCGGATTCATATTGCAAATATTGCTCCAAAGTTACGCCAGCGTTTTCAGCCATTTCTTCTGGGCTAATTTCCATAACCTCGCGCAAAGATTTAATTCTTAGAGCCACGTCCTGCATTTGTTGTTCCAATGTGGTTTCCTGTAAGTCTGCCATGATCTTCTCCTATCTACACATTTTCCTTGATACCCTTACTCACCCAAGGATAAACCATTAATATAACAAAGCGTAATCCATGCCAAAACGTTGCGCACATTTATAGATGAATGAAAAACTTAAATCGCTTTCACCAGACTCCAATTTTTGATATTGTTCCACCGTAGTCTGGGTATTCAAAGCCATTTCTTTCTGAGAGATTGCCATCGCTTCCCGCATAGTTTTTATTTTACCGGCCACCGTTTGCAATTGTTTGGACATTTCATCATCTTTTTTGGTATACATTGTACATTCTCCTTTACCGTTGTTTTATATTTTCAATTTTTATAATCGGATAAATAAAAAAACCGTCCCAAAGATTTATCTTTGAGACGGAATACAACTACTCCGCGGTACCACTCAAATTGCGTTCTCACGCCACTTCAGGCTCTAACAAGCCCTATGCACTAACGTAGCCTGCACGGGAACGTTTACTTGCCAATGCTTTCAACGCACCTGCTCGGAAGGGATGGATCATTTTGACGTTTCGCTTTTGGCTCGCACCAACCGCCAATTCTCTGTGCGCTAGGCGTCAAGATCGTCTTCGTCATCGCATTTACAAATGAGAGTATAACAAATGAAATAAACGATGTCAAGAGTTTTTTTATTTTTTT
>CASEQE010000018.1 GCA_949289995.1 uncultured Peptococcaceae bacterium | reverse complement strand
GGCATAAATCTCCTTTGTATAGATGGTTTTTCGTCAATTCCATTATACCAAACGGGACAGGTTTATGCCTTTTTTATTGGCTGAAATATTGAATTTTCAAGGTTCAACACACCGTATTGGTGTGGGAAGTTTTAGTTATTTAAATTTAAAGAAGCGATTTTCATAGATTCAGCTCTGATTCTTGATTATCCATTAACGAACCAAGCAAAAAACTTGACAAAGGATTTAACAATGGTATAGAGTAAAATTCGATCCCAACAAGCGAGCTTCGCACTACGTCTCGCACATGATTTGTAAGCACAATAAATGACACGGAAAGGCTGGATTGTCGAATGAAACGTATGTTATCTCTTATCGGTATCGCCACTTTGGCATGCTCATTGTTGTTCGGGTGCGCGACACAGTTAGACACTTCCCAATCAGATCAACAGATGGACACCTTGTTCAACGCGGAACAAAAAGGCGCCACGGATATTACCGCCCAATTGAATCAAAGCATCTATGATATGTTAGACTTTGAAAACCAGCAAGAATTGGAGTTTGCCAGCCGGGGCCTAATTTGTGCGCCAGAGTCTCTGGAGCTACAAGACGAAGATGGGAAAATTATCTGGAGTCAAGATGCATACGCTTTTTTGGAAAATCAAGAAGCGCCAGATACCGTCAACCCCAGTCTATGGCGCAATACCCAACTGAATCATATATACGGACTCTTTGAGGTAATTGAAGGTATCTATCAGGTACGCGGTTACGATATGTCTAACATTACGTTTATTAAAGGCGATACCGGCTGGATTGTATTCGATCCACTGATGTCGGTTGAATGTGCCCAGGCAGCTTTAGAGCTGGTTAACGAACAACTGGGCGAATATCCCATTATGGGCGTTATTATCAGTCATTCCCATGTAGACCATTTTGGCGGCATTAAAGGAATCATAAGCGAAGAAGAGGTGGCGGAACGGCATATTCCCATCATTGCCCCGGAAGGATTTGAAGAATATGCCTCCAGTGAAAACGTGTATGCCGGAACTGCCATGGGACGTCGAGCCGCCTATCAATACGGCACGCTTTTGGAGGCCGATGAACAGGGTGCCATGGGTATTGGTATCGGTATGGGACAATCCAAAGGAACCATCTCCTATATCTCCCCTACGGACACCATTTCTGCAACGGGAGAGGTGCGGGTGATCGACGGCGTTACCTTTGAGTTTCAATTAACTCCAGGTACAGAGGCGCCTGTGGAGATGAATACCTGGCTTCCGGATCAAAACGCCCTTTGGTTGGCGGAAAATTGCACGGGTACATTACATAACCTGTATACGCTTCGAGGCGCTCAAGTGCGGGATGGAAACGCCTGGGCCCTATATATAATGGAAGCGCTTGCCCTCTATGGCGATCATGTCCAAGTGGTGTTTCAGTCTCACAACTGGCCGCATTGGGGCAATGAGGTAGTGCAGGAATATATGGAAAACACTGCTGCAGTTTATAAATTTATTCATGATCAAACCCTCTTTTATATTAATCAAGGCTACACGGCCAATGAAATTGCCGATATGATCCAATTGCCGGAAGATTTGGGGCAAGTTTGGTATACCCGCCAATACTATGGAACATTAAAGCACAATGTTAAAGCGGTTTATCAAAAATATATGGGCTGGTACGATGCCAATCCCATTCATTTGGATGCATTGGCGCCTAGCGAATATGCGCAAAAATTGGTAGAATACTTAGGCGATACGGATAAAGTGCTGGAAATGGCGCAAGCCGATTTTGAAAAAGGCGAATACCAATGGGTAGCCGAGATTACGAATGCCTTAGTATACGCTGATCCGGACAACCTGGCGGCCCGCTATCTTTGCGCCGATGCCCTGGAGCAATTAGGATATCAGGCGGAATCCGGTCCATGGCGCAACGCTTACCTTACCGCCGCGCTGGAACTGCGGCAAACCGGTGCTCCCACCGCGAATCCTCTGGGAGGATCCCGAGAGTTACAATTAAAAATGGCAACCAATTTGATGTTGGAATACCTTGGTATCCGCTTAAACAGCGATGCATTGCCAGATCTAAATGCAAAAATCAATTTGACTGTAACCGACCAAGATGAACAATACTTGATTACCCTACGTTCCGGCATACTCCTATACCAAAAAGATGTACAGGATGAAGATGCAGACGCCACCTGGCGGTTACCAAAAGCAGCCATTTTCTTCCTGTTGCAGGGAGATGCGGAAAGTGTAAAAGAGCTGGGTAATATTGAGGATGAGTCCGGGATATTAGACGCCATCTGCCAAAACGTTAAAGTATTCATTCCTGGCTTTACAATTATCGAACCATAAACAACCCCAAATGGCATACATGCGTTATAGTATGATTCATGCACTTTAAATTCTATCTGCTATCCTCTATATTTAATACCAAACAACGGCCTTAATGAAACTAATGGATCGGAATAGTTAGGCCGATTATTCCTCATAATTGTTGCAATTCTTCACAGAAAAAAGCAATCATCGTTACATCCCTTGCCTTTGGCGAGGGATATATAAAGAAAAGAGTGGAAACATGATGGGTTATAAAAAAGCGATTTTTATCATTGTGGCAGTAGCCGTTATTGTGTGCATTGGATTGACGGCCTGTTCGTCTTCTAATCTGCAGTCTGGCATTGAGCAGCCTTACCCCAGTGCCGATGTTGTAAACAGCGATAATGGTTCAAAGCCATCTACTGACGAAGATGAGCCATCAGATACCCTGCAACCCACTACGGAGCCACGCGGCACTACCGAAGTTTTCGATTATCGTGACCAATTGAAGATTGAGGTTACAAATGTATTGGAGATCACCGAAGAAAGGGGCACAAATGATATGGGAGAGCCTTACTCCTATAGCGTTTACATTTGTTATCCCGAAGCAAAAGCGACTATTGTAGCGGCTGGTATGAACGACAAAGCGTTGTATGAGGATGGACTTCCTCATCCGCAGTACGGCTTGTCAATGTTGCCGGACGATAGTCGGCTGAAAATCACCGAAGAAATGGTAGGCCAAAGTATCGATGTCTCTGAAATAAAGGGAGCTTTCCATTTGGAAAGCAGTCTGTACTTACTGATGTTTAAAATTCAGGAACAATAGACTTATCATTATTAGAATTGATATGCTGGGATGGGGCATTGGAGAAATATAGCCGCTATGCCCAATTTACAATAACAAAACCCATATCAAGATTGGTCTAAAACTATACTTAAGCATTTTCCTTTGCTCTATCCAAGATGTAAACAGGAAACATAAATTAACGTCAAGCAATTTAATACAGCAGTCGTCATAGAGTCAAACGAATAGACGCAGAGCCGATAACCGCAGCACACGGCTGGCGGTTATCGGCTCTTTTTTTGAACGTAATAACGCCCCAAACATATAATCACTATCAAGGACAAAATTTTAAACCTTGAGATATAGCAGTTTAGAGAAGGCAAAATTGCAAAAATTGTCTGGGTTCAGATAGGTGACATGGTGATCAACCACTATAATTTTTCAGAAAAAGGAACTTTAGCTCTGCCCTTATTTAATGTTCTTCTCTTTTTTTAAACACCTGCACCTCATTAATATGATACAACACACTATCCAGAAGATAAAGTATTGCCAATTGCTTTTCCTCTTCCGTTAGCAGCTCCATAGTTTGAAGCAGAGAAATGTGCAAAATAGATGTTTCTGAAGTGACTTCGGTTACAGCAAAAGCGTACTGGCTGGTTTTTCCCAACACGTTCATTTTTGCCTTGATATCTCCAGACATGGTTCGCTCGTATTCACCGCCCATTTTATCAATTATGTCAAACACGGCAAATACAACCATTCGGCGTGGACAATTCAAGTTTTCTTTTAATCCTGGCATTTTTGTTCTCCTTGCTTCCAAAAAATTATGCTGCCGGGCGAAGAGAACCCATAATGTCCGTCTTTAACCCGTTATTATCCAACTGTGCCTGTTGATTGGAAGTAAAAATAATAAGATATGCCTGATCTTGCCATATGGAAACGGAATATGACATATAAACGTCAATTCCTTCGTTTTCATAGGTGTAGTTTTGAACTACCCATTCCATTTCCCCGTTTTGCTGCGTCTTCTGTTCGGCGAGCTGTTGTATGCCTGGGTATATCGTATCCAGCCCTTCGGTTACCTGTTCAAGAAGTTTGCCTGCCGTCTCCGTACCGGCAAATGGGAGCGTACTGACGGTAAGAATATAATAATCGCTTCCAGTCATGGACACCGCGGTCAAAATTCCGTTTTCCATTTGGAAGTCTAAGGCTGGCTCTTCTTCCGCATACATAAACTTAAATGAAAGATTTTCATCGGAAAATAGCTTATAGCTTGTTCCTGCCGCTGCCAAACATTGGAACGATTTTATTGACGCTAAGAGCTTTTCTTGCATGTCTCCATCCTCTTGGGGATAAGAGGCGATCACGTTATAGCAGCCAAAGCCGTTTTTTCCATCAATAAACGCCGCCAGGAATCTCATCGTAGAACCGCTGCTTTCCGTAGCTTCAAACTGCACTTGATACGAATTCAACTCGCCAATCTGTTGATATTCCTTGCTAAGAATTTTGTAATCCGTAATATCCGTGCTCTGCAGAATTCCAATAAAGTACTGGACATATTTTTCTGCATTTGCTTCCGCATCCGCCAGTGTATATACGGGAAAGCCAGACCAGTAAGTATAAAAGCCAATTTGCAGCGAGCAGCTTCCGTCTGACGAAATGAATGCGGCGCTTCCGGGATCAGTTTCCTGAAAACCATCGGGAATTTTTATGGAAAAATTCAGATAGTCGTTGGTATAATCGTTGGAAGCCGTTTGCGTACTGCCGCTGGGTTCTGCCACGCTGTTTCCCAGTTCTGATGATGCCGAGAACGGCGGCTCGGATGTTCCCATTTGGTCTGGCGCGCTGTCCCGTGACAAAAGCTTCCAAACGCCTAACACGGTTACTGCAATACATATTACCAGCACCGCCGTTTTAAGAACTAAGGATTTTTGCAAAAGTTTCGTCTGCGTTTCACTGTTTGCCGATGCCAGTTTCCCGCGCTGCCTCCCAACTTTTGGCAAAGTTGCCCCGGTGCTTCTGCCTGTGATGGCCTGCAAAAAAGCATCCATAGAAGGAAACCGATCTTCTGCTTTTACCGCCATGGCTTTCATTATCGCCGCTTCTATATTTGCCGGCAAGTCAAACCCTAATTCCGACGGACTTTTTAGGGTATCGTGATGGATCCTTGCAATGGAATCCGGCGGTAGTTCCCCTGTTATGCAACGGTACAAAGTGGCGCCCATGGCATAAACATCCGTCCATGGTCCTTGGCT
Source organism: uncultured Peptococcaceae bacterium (assembly GCA_949289995.1). Classification (GTDB taxonomy): domain Bacteria; phylum Bacillota; class Dehalobacteriia; order UBA4068; family UBA4068; genus JAILCQ01. Next base: position 26,688 of record CASEQE010000018.1, on the reverse strand, counting down.
GCCATGACTGGAGTATTGTTCCTCCGGAGCAAAACCATGTTTCAGAATCACCGAAACGCTTTTTTCATCGCCTAAGGAAAACCGCGCTGCGCCAAAATCCAGCAGTTTGCTATCTCCGCCTGAAGTAATAGAGACATTGTCGGGACTGATATCCCGATGGGTAAGCCCCAGCCCATGAACTTGGATAAGCGCCTTCATAATGGGTTGTAGTATGGTCAGCGCCTGGTCGTATGGGATTTTTCCGCCCTGGGAGGCAAGATAGGCCTTCAGGCTCATGCCGTCCACATATTCCATTACAAAGTAAGCGGTGTTGTTTTCCTTGAAGTGATCCTGTACCGAAACAATATTAGGTGTTCCCTGGAGTTTGGCCAGTATTCTTGCCTCCTCAAGAAAGCGATCCAGCCCGTTTTCGTAGTCCTCTTTTCTGCGCCCGGTCAGTACCACCTGATAGCGGTCGGCATGGCGTGTGGCAAGGCCGGAGGGCATATATTCCTTAACGGCAACCTTGATTTCCAGCACCAGGTCATATCCGAGATAGGTGATGCCAAAGCCGCCCACTCCCAACACCTTGCCCATGAGATACCGTCCTCGAAGTACCGTACCCATGGGAAGGGCAAGAAAAGGCTGTTCTTCCTCCGCATGAAACCCGCAGTATGGGCAGACGGAAGAATCATCTGGCTTTCTCTGAAAACAGCCGTAACAAACTCTTTCTAAATCCATTTTGGCTTTCTCCTTCCGCCCAATCCCATAGTCCATATCATGTATAGATAGCGGGAAATTTTTATGCGTTTAATCACAAATAAAACGGGTATGGCTTGCTATTTTTACGTCTCTGGCTGACAGGGGAATCCTGATAGCCAGAGACGTTTTTTTACAAGGGACGGACGCTTGCCATCACCTGGTTGCACAGCGCCACCACTGCCTCTTGATTAGAGGCGTTGTACATGGCGCTTAAATAGAAGCATTGACCGTCGATGACCGCGGCGGCGCTGCTGAAATAGTAGGAACCTATCGTATAGTTTTGGCAGAGCCATTCCACTCCGCCGGTGACGGCAGTATATCTCTCTCCTGCGGCTCCGCCGGCCGCCGCAGCCGAATTTGCGTGATCGTTAAGCAGCTCCTCCGGCGTACTATAGCCATACTCGGAGACGTATCCCACTTCCAGCCCTCCTGAATTCGGAGAATCGATGTTGCCCAGACCTGCCTCCTTGGCTGCTTCCGTTGGATATATCGCAATTATCTCCGCTGTGCCGTTTGCCAATTCGATTTCCGTCTCCCATACGCTTCCCAGCGCCATGGAATCATCGATGATGATTTTTATACCGATATTTTCACTATACCACATGCTGTAGGTTGTATCCGGCACTCCATTACTCCGGAAGGTTTGTAGGATGTGATAAACTTCCTCTTTACCGGCCTCGTCACCTTTGGGATAAGCGCCCAACAGACTATAGCAGCCAAAAGCACTGCTTCCCTGAACCGCCAAATAAATCAATTCCATGGAGACGCCATCAGCGTCTGTTCCTTCAAAATAGATCTGATACGCCTCCTGGCCGCCTATATTGTCGGATCCGGCTGCGAGGATCGTATAATCTGCTACTTCAAAGCTAGTCATCACCGAAGATACAATATCTTCTTTGTTTTCTTCTATATCGGCAATAGAGTAAATCGGCACTACCATATTCCAGATAAAGCTGGTGGTGATGGCGCAACCCCGCTCTTCATTCATAAAACTAAAGCCATCCGAACTGACTATGTAATCCGAAGGAATATCAATAGTGGCGTTGAGAATTCCCAAATCCCTTGTTTCCATTTCCAATGAGGAAATGGATGGGTTGGATGGATCTGTTGTACCGTCTGCTGTTCCGTTTGGCAGGCTGACAATCGGCGTATTGCCGGCACTTATATCGCTACCGTTGCTTCCGGCCGCCGTGGAGTTTTCCCCACCGGAGAGCGCAATGGGCAAAATAATACACAGCGCGATAACAACCGCCAATCCGCCGCCAGCAACCCAGGCCATTACAGGATTGCTTTTAAAGTAGGCGATGGCTTTGGCAAAAACATTAGTTTTTGGCGTGCCCGTTTCGTTTCCGCCGTATACGGTTTGGCTAAAGGCAGAAGCCTGGGTGCGCTCGCTGATACTGGCGGCAACCTGTTCTTGTACCGAAACTCTGCCGGTCAAAGCGCGAAGAAAGGCGTCCATATTGGGAAAGCGATCCTCCGTTTTCACGGCCAGTGCCTTTAAAATCGCCTGCTCGATGTTTTGCGGGATCTGAATTCCTAGCTCTGATGGTGTCTTTAGGGCATCCCCGTGAATTCGCGCCACAGAATCCGGCGGCAGCGTGCCGGTGATGCAGCGATACAAGGTGGCGCCCATGGCGTAGACATCGGTCCATGGTCCTTGGTTGCCGTGGCTAGAATACTGTTCCTCCGGCGCATAACCATGTTTAAGAATGACCGATACGCTTTTCCCATCACCCAGGGCAAACCGTGCGGCGCCAAAATCCAGCAACCGGCTTTCTCCCTTAGAGGTAATATAAATGTTATCTGGGCTGATATCCCGATGCAGCAGATTAAGTGCATGCACCTGAATCAGCGCTTCCATGATAGGCTGAAGAATTGTCAACGCCTGGGTATATGGGATTTTATCTCCCTGGTTGGCCAGATACGCCTTGAGACTCATTCCATCGATGTATTCCATCACGAAATAGGCGGTGTTGTTTTCTTTGAAATAATTCTGTACCGAAACGACATGCGGCGTGTTTTGTAGCTTGGCAAGGATTTTTGCTTCGTCCAGAAAACGTTCCATGCCATATTGGTAATCTTCATCCACTCGTCCGGTGAGTGTGACGTTGTACCGATCTGCATTCCGCGTGGCAATGGCTGAAGGCATATATTCCTTGATGGCAACCTTAATCTCCAAAGTCAGATCATAGCCCAGATAGGTAATGCCAAAACCGCCTACCCCTAGTACCTTCCCAAGCATATACCGCCCGTTTAGCAGGGTTCCCAGCGGCAAGGCAAGATAAGGCTGTTCTTCGCTTTCATTGAATCCGCAATGCGGACAAATACTGCCCGGCTCTTTTTCCTGAAAACAGCCGAAGCAAATGCGCTCCAGATTCATACGTTTACCTCCTCTATTTCTGCCAGCGCCCACAAATTCTCCCCGATCCGACGCACCCGATCCGTATGCCGCAGAATCAGCGCTTCCAACCATTTTTGCGCGTTGGACGCTTTTAAAAACTCAATCTGGATTTCCACAGGCTCCACATAAAAATCTCCACTATACATCATGACCCCTTCGCCTTCTTTCAAAGGCGGTATTTCCGAAACCTCCTGCAACGTACCGTCCGCAGTAAGATGGAAGACGGCCGCCGGTTCTAGAGCGGCGGTATCTTCTTCAAACGCTTCCTGAAGCCTTCCATATTTTAAGCAATATCTGTCTGTCATAAGCGGTTACTCCTTTGTTACGACAAATCTGTTGCCATTGTCGCATAGATAGAAGGTGTCGCCTGTCGATAGCTTTTCTACCACATTGGCCGTTAGTTTTTTGCCGTTGCCCAGAAATGTACCATAAGAGGATCCCAGATCGGTGATTAGGAAACAGTCTTCATTTGCATCGTAGACCACCTGGCAGTGCCGTCCGCTGATGCCCGGCGTATTTTTATCAAACACAATGTTGCAGGTTGCCGGATCCCGGCCAATGACCACTTTTCCTTGCAGCAAGTCAAACTTTTGGCCGGCGTATTTTCCCGTTACACCACGTAGTACGGCATATTTGCCTACCGGACCACGCCCTTTTGTCACAGATTTTTTCGGACCGCCGATTCCCGCAGCGGCCAGTGCCGCTCCGCCTTTCTGCGTGGTCATGGCCAACAGTAGTATGCCGCCTGCCAGCGCCAGAATGCCGATGGGCAGGAACACATAGGCAAACCAGTTGGGTACCCAGCCGAGACCCCCTATCATGGTGTAGTCTATTCTTTCCTGATCCAAAATTTTCGTCAGCTCATCAATGATAATGGCATAGTTCATACCCAGCGAAAGTCCCGTGTTCGGATCAACTGCCCCGAGGGAATTGATCCCGATGACCCGCCCCTTCTCATCCACCAGGGGGCCGCCGGAGTTTCCGCCTGCAATGGACACGTCCATCTGGAACGCTTCGTAGCTAACGCCAGCGGGGCTCACCCGGTTGCTGATAATCCCTTTGGTGATGGTCACGTCGTCTAGGTCATAGGCGGGCAGGTTTTGTCTGCTGGAGGAATCCCCGGGATAGCCTAAAGCGTAAGCCGTCTCGCTCATTTTGACGGAATCCGATGCCCGCAGCCTGAGGGGAACACGTTTATCGGTGGGGGTGGGCAGCTTGAGGATGGCGATATCCTTTTCCGTTTGCGGAGAGTAGTAGACCACCTCCGCCTGGACAAAATCATTTTCTGCGGCGGAATAATATACCTGAACCAATCCAGACACGTTGTTATACATTTTGGGATAGGCATATGCGGCTTCTACCACATGCCCGTTGGTAACGATGTATTGTATCGGTTTTCCCGGTTTGCCAATTGCCCAGCCGGTCCCTGTTGCGCCTGTTTGCTCCATGCTGCCGTCCTCATAATATGCGGTTGCCGTTGCATAAACCAAAACCACGCCTTGGCGAGCCTCATAGGGCTCGATGTTGCCGCCTCCTAAGAGTCCAAATATGCCGAATACAGCGCCCACAAGACCGACCACAAGCAGCGCAATGGCAGCAATTTGTTTTCTATTTGCTTTTTTAACCATTTATTTTTTCTCCCCTTTGCCATGGTATTTCAAAACGATTGCCGTATAATTATCCTGGTTTGGGCTTCCTGCCGCCAGAATTTCTTCTTCCAGTTTGTCACAGCATGCCTGCGGCGGCAAAGCCATCGCTTCACGGATTTGTTTCAGAGTAAGCGTATCGCTTACGCCATCCGAGCAAAGCAATAGAACGTCTTCCGGCTGGAGAGAAAACGGCACATAAGTATAATCGCATTTGACGTCCTCTTTCCCAATATATTCCGAAAGAGCGCCTGCCTGCGGGTCTGTAAACGCTTCTTCCACCGGAAATGCGCCCTCCAGGGCGCGCAGCACCAGATCGTTTTTGAACTCCTGCCGAACATTCAAGGCATAGAGCTTGCATTCCCGCCACAAAAACAGATCGCTGTCGCCAACGCACCAGAAGGAGAGCGACTGTCCTCTGAGTAGCGCAGCAACCAATGTGGTACCGCCATGTCCTCGAAACTGCTGATAGACCCGGCTGCTTCGTTGCCGCACCCATTCGGGTACGGCGTTATCGTCTTCCCAGGGAAACATACCGACCATCTCCGCTGCCGTTTCTGCAGCAATCATGCCGCCTTCGGCCATGCCGCCCATCCCGTCGCAGAGCACCGCCAATAGGCCGTCCTCTTCAATCCGCTCCATGCGGGAGATGCCAAAGGCGTCCTGCTGTTCTTCCCGCTTGCCAAGCCCTTGCAGGTTGGCAAGCTCCAGAACCGGCGGAGGATCCGGCTTTTCTGTGACCGGTTCTTCAATGTTGGGCTCTTCTATTTTGTTGCTTTTTCTTTTCCGCATTAGGACAAGAATAAGAATTAGCACCAATATAAGCCCTAAGCCAGCCGCTAGGAGCATCCAAGTCTGGATGAAGTCGCCCTGAAACGGCGTCTGATTTAACCACGAAAATATGCCTTCCATCCGTCATTCCTCTTTCCATTGAAATTTTTCACCACACAACGGCAGGAATAGAAGCTGACTTTTCCCCACCTCGATTATGTCATAGGCGTTCAGCGGACGAACCATCTCCACTTGTTCATCGTTACAATAGGTGATGCCCCGGCCCTGCCCGGGAGATAGGGAAAAAGTGTTGTGCTTAACGTCATATGTAACCAGTGCATGACTTTCTCTGGATACGGTGTCGTCATCCGCCAGCGCCACATCCATAGCCGCAGCCCGGCCAATAAAGTTACGCCCGGCTACCAACCTGTAATCGGCGCCGCGATGGGGGCCAGAGGTACAAACCAAAAATCCCACGGCGGGATCAATACCAATTTTCTTTTTTATGATCCCTACCGTTTTGCCCCGGTCTGCCGCAGGCGCCGCGCCCCCGGGAACGGCGGCTACCGTTTTGTCAACAAAGCTTGCCGCTACCGTCTTGCCGACCCCTGCGCCTTCCTGGCAATAAGGGCAGCTGTCAAACCGATTCTCATCATAAAAATGGCCATTGTCACACTGTTTCATTTTTGTATCCCTCCTGCGATGTTGTGTTTTTAATACAGTCCATATTTATTTTTTGTTTTCCAAGTATCGATGGCGTGATAACATTGGCTTGGCAACAAGAAGCATTGAAAGAAGACCCCTGTGTAGGAAGATAGAGATGTCATTTTTTGCATCTCATCTTCCAGTGCTTCCAACCGTTTGCAAAGCGCTTCGGCTACCGGCTGCAGCACACCCAGTCACTTCCTCAGAGCGCAAGGCGGAAAGTATGGATAGATCCATTGCGATAGCCATCGCTTTATGTTATTCGACTTTCCCAATTGTTGGACGTTTGGATATTATAATGATATATGCAAATTATGTCTTTTGGCAGTTCGTAGATAGGCCATTCTTTCAAAAACAGGGGTTCGTAGATGCGCCATTTTATAAAACAGATAAAAAGCGCCGCTTTCCATAAGGAAAGCGGCGCTTTGTTTAAACAAATTTCAGTCTGTTGTAAAATTCATATAGTTTCGATATAGCCCCAGCCGTGTTTTAGTGTCGGTTTTTTCATAAATGGAGGAAACATAGCGTTGAACCATCCGTCGTGAAATATACAGGCTGTCGGCAATCTCCTGCAAGTCATCGTCGGTGGTCAAAAGCTTTTCCAATACTTCGGTTTCGCGAGGGGTCAGAGAACCGTACTGCGCATACAGCCTCAGCCGTTCCTGGGGCGACATTTCCTGTTGCTCGGGAATTTCTTTTCTCGGCTCTGATGGGGTAACCGCGCGGCTGATATGTGGCAGCAATACCAGCAGGATACCAATGGACAGCAGACAGCAGACCGCAGCCAGCGCCGTGCTGCCCACAGTATCGTAGATTTTTAAAGCCGGAAGGATGGTGGCTGCTACCGTAAAGCTGCGCACAATACGCCCCATGCCCGCCCACAATTCAGGATATCTGCTTTTCGGCGCAAAATCCAGAAACATTATGGTAAAAAAGATCACATAAAAACCACTATACAGGTATGTTAGCGCGGTTCCTGCAAAATAGCTGACTTCTTCAGAAAGAAAAAACATACAGATGGAGGAAAGCAGTATGGCGCATACCGTGGCAAGCGGAAGATAGTTTCTTGCCTTCATATCTGCAATAACCCCTGCCAAAATCAACCCCAGCGCATAAAACAGCCGGACGCCGCTGTATACGTCATAGGCCTTTTCGGCATTGAAGGCGGTTAGCACGCTGTCAATCATTCCTGCCACAAGGCTCATCAGTACAACGGCGACAATCAGAGGTAGTACTTTTTTGAGATTTTTTGGGGTATCAGACGAATAGGGAAGAGGATTTTCCAGAATCCAGTCCTTTGGCGCCCGGATAATGAAATACATCACAAACGCCACACTGAAAAAAATGCTGATTATAAAAATTATAGCATGGGAAGCAAAATTTTGTACGAGAAATTGCAAAAGCGTGGCTATTCCCATGCCAATTCCGATAATGCGCCCCAAGTATTGGTTATGCACAAAGAACATGGCGCTGTTGTAATATACGCAGCCCCCAATATGGCCAAACAACAGCAGGGCAGCTTCAGCACAAATCAAAAAAATGACTGGTTCTTGTGTTATCAACAGCAAGAGGGACGCAGTAAGACAAAGCAGCCCGATGAGGCACAGTGCTATTTTTCTCGTCCTCTCCTTTTTACAACACCTGCGCAAAGCAGAAAAAGACAAAAACCCCAAACCTGTACAGACTAGGCCTGATGTGTAAATCATGTGCACATTGTTCGTACCCAACAGCGTGGCGCTGCGTTGGTTTATGAACGCCTCGGTCAGCATAAAGGCAAAAAAGCACAGTGCAAAGCAGGCACCGTAAAGAAAATCTACTGGGGTGATTCTGCTTTTTTTGTTCATCTGTCCGCCTCCTTTGCTGTTTCCACCACGTCTCCAATATTGTAGTTCAGTACCTGCAGATCTGCCCCAGAACCTTCGAACCATATATTCGTTTTGGTTCATCCTGCTTGTGGTGAAAGCCGAAATCCCTGTAAGCTCGATCAGGGCAAATATCTTCATTTTCCTATCGATTAACAGTTTCCTAAGTTTGCCGAATTGCACCACCATTCGCTTCATAGCGCTATATATAGCAACAGAATCCTATACATTCATTTCTTGCTGGCGTATTACCTTTTATTTCCTCGACAAAACTGCCTGATTTCAAAACTACTTCTTTTTACGACTCTTCTAAATTGCATGAACGCTGTCAATATATAGCCATGTAGCCTTATGTTCCAAGATCTTTTCTATAATAATAAAAATAGTCAAAAAATCTTTATATAATATTATATCAGACTACGCCATAGTACACAAGAACGAAACGCTTTGCACTTATGCTTGTCAAAGTGGGTAACAGGAGTTGACAGGCAATGCTTTTTGACGGCAACATCCCCAATCCTCTTCATCACAGATTTCATCTATAACTATGTACCGTTTGGCACGATTTTCCTCGTATTCGCGCTGGCTATACTCTGTTCCTGATCATCTTGGCCGATCATATATTCTGTGTTTGCTCAGTATGCCTCCAACATCGTATTTTTTCTCTAGATACGGCCTCATCAATTGGGATAAAACATATATATAATTTGATGTCGATTTTTTACCCCTTTCAAACATTCTAGCAAACAATCTGCTAAAGGAAGATTTTTCCGCAGTTTTTAACTTTTGATCTGTGAGAATAACCGGTCTGTTATGTTTGGTTTGCCATGCGCACCGGAACATTAAATACGGAACATCTATATCCATATACACGGCATACCATTGCAACACCAAGATTTTTTCTCGCGGCAATCCCCTATAAAAGCCAATCATTACGAAAAATAAGCTGGCAGTTCCCTGAGGACATCCCAAAAAGGATGCACGGGGGTTATACCGTAAGGCCATGGCTACGTTTGGCGGGATCTCTCCCTGCTATCACATTGAGCTGCTGGACAAGCCTAGCATCTCTTGGGATTTTCGTTGCCTGCCGCAGGGCCTCCAGATGATGTTCAGCTTCATGCTGGTGGACAGCGACCAGCCCCTGCGCCTGTGCAAGCACTGTCGAAAGGCGTTCCTGGGCAGCCGATTCAACGCTGCATTTTGCAGTGCCCGGTGTAAGAACCAGTATAATGTCTACAAGAGCCGTGAGAAATCAAAGGGAGAAACAGACTAACGAGGGCGCTGTCACTGCGGCGGGACGGGAGTTGAGATACCTCTGCTTCCTTTTCCGGACAGGCGGATTTTGCCCTCTGTGCAAATCCCGATTTCGTCCGTGACCGTACAAAATCCGCCTGCCCTACTGCCGCCGAAAAGTGCCTGCCTGCTGCCCATCCGCCCAAGTCGCAGATGCCGCAGTCAGCCCCTTCCCGGCGTCAGCCGGAAGCAAAGGTATAACACACTAGACTTTCCTACAGAAAATCGTGTGCCAACAGGGATGCTGCTCGCCCCTACTGGGAGTCCAGAGCCAAGGGGGTATTCCCCTTGAAATATCCCTTGTTTTTATCGCTTAAGTATATTACAAGCTAGAAATGGCTTGCATATTTCATAATCTCCTAGAATGCAAAAGTCCAACATATTTTATCCTAGTAACGAGGATGAAATATGTTGGACTTTTGCCACACTGTTAATTTTAGTCTTTAAATCATTATTTGTAGATGCAGATGCAAAGAAAAATACACAAAAACAGAAGATAATGTTTCAATTATTCGCAATCAGATGCAATTATGTATTGCACTTCCGTAACTGTTTTTCCACCTATTTCGGCTTTTTTGCTTTTACCACTGCAAGCAAATCCTACTTTTTCATAAAATTCTCTCGCTCCAAAGTTATCCTCAAGTACCCAAAGGAAAATAGTTTTGTAACCCAAAACATGCAGTTGCTCAATTACAGCGCTTATAAGCTGCTTACCGTAGCTCTTGCCCGTATATCGGGGCAGAAGATAAATGGAATATATTTCACCTTGTCCTGCATATTCGACATCTCGTGACTCACCGTAACTTGCTGTGCCAGTCATCTTTCCGTCAAGTTCGGCAATCAAGGAATATCGGTTGGACATATCAAGCCTATTTGCCCATTGCTCTGCGGACAGATTATCGAGGTATTCTTGCGGAAGTAATTCTTTATATGTGTATTTCCAGCTAACCTCATATATTCTGCCAACAGCCCAGCGATCATCAGCAGGTTGTAGTTTTCGTATCGTTATCATATTGTTTTCTCCCTATTGGCATTTTTACTTATACCATTCCAAAAAACCTTAATGCCTCCGTAATGGCTGCGTCTTTTTCCGGCGGGCATTTCGGCTGCTTGAAATTTTCGGATTTTGGCTTGTAATAGTTCTCACGCTCAATAATGCCATACATCTATTTGACTTGGGAGATATAAAAATAGCTGATTTTCAGCCCGGTATGCTCCAGCACATACGCTTTGATTTCCTCATAGGTGGCTTTGCTCTCCGCCGCAGTCAAATCCAGCTCGTCCAATTCAACTCCGCCTAGATATGCTGCTTGGTATTGCGTTTGGACAAAAGTACTACCGTCTCCACATGGCCAGTCTGAGGAAACATATCCAGCGGTTGTAGTCGAGGAATCTTATAGCCTTGTGCGGTAAAAACTTGTAAATCTCTGGCTAAGGTTGCCGGATTACAGGATACATAAATTATTCTTTTCGCGCCGCTTTCGCATAAAGCGTGTATTACTTTTGGATCGCAACCGCTTCTTGGTGGATCCACAATCACTAGTTGCGGCCGGCAATCTTGGCTTTGGTTTAAACGTTGACATAGTTTTTCCGCTTTTCCTGCGTAAAAATAACAGTTATCCAAACCATTTAATGCAGCATTTGCTGTAGCCTGTTTTGCAGCAGGTTCATAGCTTTCTACGCCGATCACACGGCAGGCGGCGGTAGCCAAACTTATGCCAATTAAGCCTACGCCGCCATAAACATCCCATATCGTTTCATTACCTTGCAACGAAGCCCAATCGGCAATCAATTGTAACATATTATGAGCTTGGGCCGAATTGACTTGCAAAAAAGCGCCTGGTGGAATTTGAAATTTCCAGGAAGCAAAATACTCATAAAAATCAGGAATGCCAGCCATTAAACGCCAATCGCGCCCATAGATACCCGATACTGTTGGGCCATCGTTTAACCATACGGCCGTTAGCTGCGGGCATTCTTGCAACATTCCAGGCGCTATATGGGACAAACAAGGTAAAGATCCGGAAGCTGTAAAAATCGCTATCGTTTGCCCCTGACGATTGCTGCGAATGGTTAAATGCTTCAAATTGCAAAAATCGCGAGTATATTGCAAGATGATTTTTTCCAGTGCTGCGGCGGTTGTTCGTACCGATTCTTCCGCCAACATACAAGAAATGCCGCCGCCAAAATTATGACTGCTAGCTGCATACAAAGAAAGGTAAGACTGCGCCTCAGTAGACGTCCAATGCCATGTCATTCGATTGCGATACGCAAAAACCTGGGGAGAAGGAATTACTGGCAAAACGTCAATGGAAATATGGGCAATTCTCCGCATCGCATCTTCAACAATTTGCCGTTTATACTCTAATTGCGCTGCATACTGTGCGTTTTGCCATATACAGCCGCCGCATGCTGCAAAATAAGGACAAGGCGCTTCTTGCCGTTGCGGCGAAGCAACGACTATGTTTGCAATTTTACCTTGCGCGTATTTTTTACTCACGAAGACAATTTCCGCATCTACTACATCGCCGGGCAAAGCGCCGTCAATAAATATTGCCATGCCATGATATCGCGCCACCCCATGTCCTTGGCTGGTAACGCCATTTACGGTTGTGCGAACGATTTGCCCAGTTTCCATAAGTTCTCCTTAATCTTCCGACAATAAACTTCGTACCGCCTCGATATTAATGGTTTCTTTTGCGCGTAACGCATCGGCCGCCGCTTTCGCTTGCTCTCTTCCGCCAGCTAAGATACGATCGATCTGTAGGCATAGTTTGGAGGCGGTAAGGTTGTGCAAATCAATACATGCAGAAGAGCCAATATCTTTTATAAAGCTTTCTACTTTTACATCATAGGAAATACCGACAACAGGCGTATGTCCGCAGGTTGCTAAAATTAACGCATGCAAACGCATAGCTACCACCGCTTCCATGGAACCCAAAATGGCAATTAAATCCTCCACTCTATATCTTTTTGTGCAAGAAATATATGAACAATGCAAATGCCGAATCACTTTGGCAGCTGCCTCAATATCTTTTGGCGGTTCAAAAGGCAAAAATACCGGTAATAAGCCATATTGATTATACGCATATTCTGCAGCAACGGCAATTTCCTGATATTGGTCAAAGGAATCCCAATTGCGTAAGCAAAAACATATTTTTGCCTGCTCTGGAGGAATGTTTTCTAATGCTAAAGCTTTTGCCAGATCCTGATCGTCAGCTTTAGCAATATTGACCGTAGGATCAGCGGAAACCATAATCTTTGGTTTGGTCACATGCATTTGTTCTAATGTTTGCAAAGAATAGCTATCTCGCAGGGTAATCGTTTCCGCCGTATCGTTTAATACCGAAGAAACGATACGTTTATTCATATTGCGTTGAATTGGTCCAATACCGCAACCATACATGATCACCCGGCAACCGCACATTTTCGCCATTTTCAGCGTGAACAAATAAAAGAACAAAGAGCGGCTAGAGGTAACATCCTGGATTAAACTACCGCCGCCGTTAATAAATATTTTCGCATGCCGCAATTGATGGATAAACGCCGGAATATTGAAAATATAAATAGCGTTGGTTCGGTAGCTCATTCTGGTTTGGCCTTTGTTTCTGCTCATAACCGTTAGCGGCATTTGCCGGTCTATTTGCCGCAATTGAGATACGATTGCCTGAAGAATCGCTTCATCGCCGGCATTTCCTCGACCATAGGCGCCGCAAATCACGGCGCCATAGCGTCCATGCTTGCGGCTGAGATGGCAAATGGTCTCATACACAGCCAATTGATCTTGCCGCATTTTATCCAGAGAAAACTGACTTTGCGCCACATGAAACAACGCTTCCGCTAAAGTTGTCCGTTTGTTGTCATCAACGGATAACTCATAGATATAGCGTCCAAAAGTTTGATAATCCTCCGGCTGAAATAAATAGCCGGTTTTACCATGTTCGATCAAATAGGGCATCCCCCCTACGTTGCTGGCGATAGCGGCGCAATGTTCAAAGGCGCCCTCCAGCAAAGAATAGGGAAAAGTTTCGGAAAAAGAAGATAAAACGTTGATATCCACCTGGGAAAAGAATCCCCGCATATCGGTAACCCAGCCCACGAATTCGACCCGATCAGCAATTTTCAACTGTTTCGCCAAGTTTTTTAAGGCTTCTTCGTCTTCGCCACTACCCGCTATTTTTAAGCGTAGGCGCGGATTTTTCTCATATGCCAAAGCAAAAGCTTTTAACAGCGTAGGGATATTTTTGATCGGCGTCAATCTAGCGGCAATACCTACCACAATTTCGCCGTCGTTTTTAATGGGTTTGGGCGATGGATTGGCCTGCGAAAAATCCAAACCATTATAAATCGTAAAAATTCGTTGCGGATCAAAGCCCCGCTCAATTAGGTTCTGCTCCATTTTACCGGCGACGGCCATAAAATAATCCATACGCCTTAAAGCCCAAGCATTGATTAAACCGAAGGTATATTGCTTTAATGGCGCTCCCATATAATCTAGTTTAGGATCGGAATGTACGGTGGTAATAATTGGGATATGACGCAATTTTTTTACCATGACCGCCATCATATTCGCTTTTGCCCCATGGCAATGAATTACGTCCGGTTTAAACTGATCCGTGGCATTAAGGGCTTTTTGCAAACATTCCCATACGTTCCAGCTTTTTTCCACTTCCAGAACCTGTAGCCCCATAGCCCTAGCTTCTGCGGCAAAAGGCCCCTTACGAAAACTCACCAATAAATAATCGTTATCCAACGCCAATTGTTTGCCTAAAGATAAGATATGGGTTTTCGCACCGCCGATGTCGCCGCCGCCGGCAAAATGCATAATTCTCATTCAATTCACCTTTTACATTAAAGAATAAATTATTTTAGCGATTTCGCCTCTCGTTATGCTTTGATTAGGCATAAACTGATTGTTATAGCCGCTAATCACCCCTTGTGCCGTTAAAGTTTGCACAAAAGGCAGCGCCCAATCCGCCACGCTTGCAGAATCGCTAAACGTCAATTCCGCTTCCGCAAAGCCGCGTTCTTGAATACGGCCAATCATCGTTGTCGCCTCGGCGCGGGTAATATTGCTACTGGGACTAAATCTCAAACTATCTCCACTGCCATAACCGCTAATCACACCTAAAGTATACATGGCTTTAACCTGATTTAAAGCCCAACTGGGAATGGAAGCATTATCCGTAAATGGCAAATCTACATCCGCATAGGCCGACCCATCGATGCCCTGCCAATTGGCCACAATCACGGCAAATTGCGCCCGGGTTAGCGGCATGTCCGCTTGATAGGTCAAACCTGCCGCGCTTTCTATACCGCTAATAATACCTTGACGATATAAATACTCTGTATATGGTTGCGCCCAATGCCCGGCAATATCAATAAAAATATCATCCGCATCACTATCCGCAGCAACATAATGAGAAACCTTAGTTAAATTGCCGCTGGTATCGGCAGCTTGTATGCTAATGATATGCGCATAAGCATCCGCAATGGTAATATTTGCCGTTAAAGCACCAGTTTGAGGTTGGAAATTAAACGTTTGCGTTTTTCCATCTAGGGTGACCTTAATATTATTGGTTTGCAGGGCGATATTGCTATCATCATGAATCGTTGCCGTTAATTGACCGCCGCTAAAACCGCTAATGGTAATTTCCGGACCCTTTTTATCCATAGCGGAGACGGCGCTATACATCAATTGGTCAATATATATCGTTCCCTGCCCTTCCCCACGGATACTAAAAGCTGTCACGCCATAGCTACCGCTGGGAATTGGCACGGAAACGGTTTGCCAGCCTTGGGAATTGAGAATTGCCGCCACGCTTTCCACCGTACCAGCGGCAGTAGCAAAGCTGACGGTTAGTTGATTGGCGCTTTTATCGCCATATAGCCAAAAATTCAGATAACCGCCGCCACCAGATAAAGAATATTTTGTCGGGGCGCTAACGACAGCCACGGTTTCGCCGCCAGTGCTATTGGCGCCGAATATATAATCCAAAGCCAAAGACTGGGCGCCGTATTTCACATATGCTTTGTTTTCATTGGCCCTTGGCGTCATCCCACTCCCGGCGGTAAAAGCATTTGATCCTTCAAAGCCATCCAATAACTGCAAATTTTCGTCAGTAATCGTTGCGCTGGCGGCCACCGTCACGCTGATGGTAACGCTTTTTACGCCGTAACTAACGGTGATCGAACCTACGCCGCCATAGGGAGACGGAGTAAACAAACCATTTTGATCAATCGTACCGATTCCACCGCTGACCTGCCAAAGAAACGCATCATCACTGGATTGTAAAGTTTGACCTTGATATTTGGCTTTTGCCGTTAAAGAAACGCTATCGCTACCGTTGACGGCCAAAGCGGTTAAAGCGGAACTTAAATCGCTTTCCTTATAAATCGCTATTTTATCCGGCTCGTTCACCACTGTCACCGTCGTTGTACCGCTAGCTCCAGCCAAACTAGCGCTAATCTGACCGCTGGCCGCCGAATCACCGGCTATAAACCGTCCTTCCGACCATGTGCCCACACCGGCGCTAATATCTAGTAGCGGTTCCCCAGGTAAATTTACCGGATAATAATTAGCATCGCTACCTTTTATCTCCACAGCTATAGAACTCCCCGCCAAAACAAGCATATCGTAAGGATATATATGCAGATGGCTTAAAGCGCCGTTTGCTTGCCCCTGATTAACCAAAAAGATATAATCGCCGCAAGAACGCAAAGAACCGCCAGAAGGACTGTTAATAATCGTCAGTTGTCCATATTCGTTCCCCGGCAACAATGCCGCTAGCGTGGTGGAGCCGCCTCCATCCAAATTGACCGCATCCACGCAACCCAACTCCAATAAACGTTGGGCAACTTCGCTTAGAGTAGCGCCGGCCGACAAACCGCTTTGACGTCCATCCACCGTATAAAAAATAACGCTGCCATCGCTTTTTACGCCCAGAGCCGTTCTGGGAGCGGCGCTACTGCTGGCAGCCACGTTGCTGCCATTCCGCAACAACCGCTCGCTGCCGCCGCAAGCATAGACCACATCCGCCCAAGCGGAAGAATTGCTAACCGATACAGTCAGCACATCGCCCACGGCAATATTTTGCAAAGATGCCATAGTGGCGGCTGATCCACTTTGCGCCAAGGATAACACAGCCTGACCTTCAGCGATGGCATAAGGGGTAGAACTGCTACCGACGGCGATAACCCTTCCCTGCAATTGTCCGCCGATGCTTAGTTTTCCTGATTCAATTTCCATAGCTACGTTATAAGTGGAAATAGACGTTTGGGTGCTGGTAGAATAATCGCTTGTATATAAGATTAAGCCGCTACTCTCGGCCATTTCTTTATTGACTTTGTTGATATTCAAAGAACCAAAATTACCTGTTAATGTATAGGTAATGCCCGGCTGCCCAATGATTACCGTTCCGTCGCGTTTAAAACCAATAGTTTCCCAACCATTGCTTTCGGAGCTGAGTATTTCCCCATCGAACATTACCATGCCAATCGGTACGCCGGTAGACGTATTAAAGAAATCGGCGTTTAAACCAGCTAAAACGGAATATCCCTGGGCGGTCAGCACATTTACCGCCGTTTTTAAGCTAGCTGCGCCATATAAATCATTACCATAACCAACAATAGCTTGAACCGAACCGCCTGGTTGGTACAGCAAATAATTTTCCGCCACATAATCGCTATATCCATAGCTCCAATATACGCCTTTTGCCAGCTCGGCTTCACCTGCCAAAGCCAACTGAGAATCGTACAATCGGCTACCAATGGAAGCGGCATAAACAGGCGTCACGCAAAGCAACAATAACAATATGGCGAAACATAGGCTCAATAAGGAAAATCTTTTGTTCTTTGGCATCATTGGCAATCCTTTCCATCCATTTTTTCCTACTGCAGCGGTTCAATGAATAAATCAACGATACCGCCGCACAGCATATCTTCATTTCCATCCACAGCTTCACAACCGGTGATATCCACCGTATATCTGCAACAGATCCCTCGTTCAATTACCATTTTGGCTTTCTCAATCGCTCCGCTTTCCACACAACCGCCGCCAACGGTACCAATACAAGAACCATCCTCTTGCACGATCATCTTCGTACCGGCGGCGCGAGGAGCGGAACCTCGTCGTTGCAAAATAGTTGCTAAAGCCTGTCGTTGCTGGGCCGGTTGCGCCAATGCATGCTCCGCCGCAGCGCTGCCGCTAACGCCGCCCCGGGCGCTGCGCACCTGAATAATTTCCGCCATAATAGCCACAGCGATCTCTTCTGGGGTTTCGGCGCCAATTTGCAAACCGATGGGAGAATGCAAACCATCGATCTTTTCTTGATCATACCCTTCCGCCGCCATAGTTTGCCGCACGGTTTTCACCCGGTTTTTGCTACCGATCATGCCTATATAAGCGCTGCTCTGTTTGAATAAAACACGCAAACACTCAATATCATACTGATGGCCGCGAGTAACGATTACATAATAATTATTTTTACCGCGAATTTGCGGTAGCGCTTGATCAAAAGACATACACATAACATGTGCATTTGGGAAACGTTGATTATTTGCAAAAAAACTGCGGTCATCAATAACCGTAACGTCGAAGCCCAATATAGCTCCTAGTTGCGCCACCGGTAAAGACACATGACCGCCGCCGCAAATTATCAATTTGCTATCGCCGCCGCGCAAGGGTTCAAAAAATACTTCCGTATCTTCCCCTTGGTACATGGAGCGAACCAAATGATAGCCGTTTTGGGGAACCGTCTGCGTCTGCCAAAAATCAGCGGCGCCATCAGGATACACGGCAAGCAATCCGCCATCATGCCATAAAGCTTTGCTGCCGCTATATTTACCCATGGTTACGGTGGTAAGATAGGATTCGCCTTCATTGGCTTCCCCCTGAGCCAATTTATAAAACATGCGAATATCCATGCGTACCTTCCCTCCTTCGTCTATCTACAGCAGCAGGATTGTCCGGCGCATTGACAAGTTTGATTAAATTGCCAGCGCATAATTGCCGTTAAAACCGAGCCGCCCAAAGCTCTGGCTTTGTCGGAAATCGTAAAGCAATGACTTTGTTCACAGCGAGGGTCGATATCCCCCACTTTCATGCCTTTGTATACCGGCAATTGCGGATAGAGCAATCCGCGGAGATAACCGTCGATTGCCGCACGCATCTCAATTCCTCCGCAATAGGCGATCAAGTCACCGGCATGCACATACTGGCCAATGGCGGCACAAGATTCGAACAGGCCGTCCCCAGTGGCCCTTAATAATCTTTCCGTACTTTTGCCGCCGATTTCCCCTGGCGTATTGGTATTAGGAAGCGCTGCGCCGCTATAAATCAATCGTCCTAAATCGTGTCCGCGCATGGTTTCTACCACTACATGCGCATCTTCGCCGGCAACAAACCCGGGACCTAAAGCGATGACAAAAGGAGCCATATCCTTATGAATACCGGTATTATGTTTAGCTAACGTCGCCTCTACCAAAACGTCCGGTTGAAAGTACTGAAGAATGTTCAACTCTTCATCAATGACTACCGGAATATTGCCGTCTTCTATCACTTCCCAAGCATCGTCGATATCGCCTACCAAATTGGCTCGCACATCTTCAACTTCCATAGCTCCTTGGAAAACCGCTTGGGCAAAAGCCACTTCCCGACGAATTACCGTCGGGGAAGGCAATTCCGTCATTAAAATTTGAAACCCTGCCTGATAGAGAGAGCAAGCTACGCCTGTAGCCAAATCCCCTGCCCCTTTAATCAATACTCGCACATATATCCCTCCTATATTTTTCATATTGCTCCCGGCTGTCAATATCTATGCATATCGAAAAATCCTCTATGGGTACAAAATCAACCTTCGATTCATAGCGTTTGATTAACGGTCGTGCGCCGATATCACCTTGCAACGCCTTAATATCGCGTCGCATATTTGGGCCGAAAATCGTTGGATTTCCTCTACGCCCATCGCTTAAACAAGGCACCACAATATCTTTATCGCTAAGCTGATAAGCTTTCAGCACACGGCGATATATGGACGCCGGGATAAGCGGTTGATCACCCAAAATATACATCGCCGCCATATGATCATCTAAAAGCCTTAAGCCTGCCTGTAACGAAGTACTTTGTCCCGCGGCATAGTCGGCATTGAATACGCTGGATATACCTTGGGTAGCAGCAATTTTTTCAATCCGCTCCCGTTCAGCGCCGCTTACCAAATACAAAGGACTTATTCCGGCAGCCGAAGCTTGCTTTATCACTTCATCTAAAACTGTATTGCCATTGTTCCAGGGCAACAACAGTTTATTTACACCCATACGGGAAGAACGGCCGGCGGCTAAAATAATTCCCGCCACCGGTTTGCGCCGGCGATGTATAATCGCCATCCGCCCGCAACCCACAGCAGATACAACCGTTTCTTCTACACCGGCAGCTAACATCTCGCCTGCCAAAGAAACGGCTTTATTCACTGCAGAAGAATCGTCCGCCTTATTGATCATAGCGATAAAGCGCATCCCTGGTTTATATCCCTTTTTTCCGCCCTGAGGAGAAGCGACCACCTGCGCCACCGCTTGTTCCGTTACCAGTTGCCCGAATGCCAAACCGGTTAAAGCCTGAATTCGCTCCGGACGATGGCAATATTGCGGATCTAAAGGTTTGTCCACTGCATCTATTCCGCAAATATACATTAACGTCGTACAGGTATCAGGAATAACCGGTTCGTGATCCGCAGGGGCTTTAAACGGCTTGCGGGCAGCTCCATCCGCTTCTACGATTAAATAATCGCAATAGTCCTGGTAAAACAAAGTATCGCATAAATGAGGATCTATCCCTAAAGCTTTTTTGTTGTGCTGTACATCTGACAATACGGCGACAATTTCGCCAGGCGCCGGCGCCCCCTCTTGCCTCAGCGTATCTAAAATATGCTTTTCATCGCCATCAATTAACCGATCCACTTGCTGGGCAGTCGGTTGCATAATTTTTGTAGTAGTGGTGACGATAATACGACGTTTCTTTTGCGCCAAAGCTTTGGCTAATGCATACATCGTCGTAGTTTTACCCCCGCCGCCACATAAAACGATAACCTCTTTTGAGGATAATTGAAATGGAAGCATAATGTCCTCTGTCGCCATAACAAATCCGGTCTTGTCCCAGCCTAGCGCCTTATAGTATCAACCGCTTCACAAGGACGGCAACCCATATTTTTTCTAGTGATACTTGACCAATCATCCCAAACAATTATAAAACAAGGAATATTATGATTCAGAATCGGAGTTTTCTTGCCACTGCCGCAAAAATGCTTCTTTAGAAACGGCTAAATGATTACGGGCATATCTTTCAGCGGAGTCGCCATCGCGCATTTCAATCGCTCGTAATAAACGGTCGTGTTCTTCCCAAGAATGTTCCATCCGTCCAGGAACCTGTAAAGTATATGCGCGAAACAACTGAATATAATCGTTATTGGTTTTCAGCAAAGCTTCCAACCTTTTATTCTGACAAGCCTCATAAATAGTAAAATGAAAACTTTGATGCAATTGCATTTCCAGGTTTTGATCGTCATCCACAAGCGTATCCTTCATTTTTTTCAATAAACGCTGCAGTTTATCCAAAATATCCTGGGTAATATTTTCCGCGACCAAACGAGCGGCATATCCTTCTAAAACAATACTTAAGTCGTAGATTTCAGATACCTCTTTTACACTCAGTTGCCGAACTTCCACACCACGGCGGCGGTGATGCTTAACCAAGCCCTCGCTTTCCAATTTTCGTAGCGCTTCCCGTACCGGAGTGCGGCTAGCGTTTAAATTACGGGCCAAATCGTCTTCCACTAAATGGCAACCATCGGGTAAACGCCGCTTGATAATAGCATCGCGCATATATTGATAAATCAATTCCCGCATAGGGGCAAATTCGTTTTTAGCCGCGTATTCTCCAAATTCCGCAAACACGTTTTCCAGATTGTCATTGGCGCCAACCATTCTTTTCCTCCCTATTGGCTTGCCTCCGGCTTAACTTGCCGGCTTCCCGGCTTTACCAGTTCTAGTTTTCCTTCTTTGCACAGCGGACATTCTTCAGGAGGAAAACTTTCGATTTCCAAAGAAACCAAAGCCTTTAAGGGCACGCCAAAATCAATTTTGCCATTACTACGATCCACCAACACGCCGACACCGACCACTTGGGCGCCATATCCGCGCACCACGTCGATTACTTCTTTTACCGATCCGCCGGTGGTTACCACATCTTCTACTACTAAAACCCGAGAATTGGCATCGATTTCAAATCCCCGGCGCAAGCACATAACACCGTTTTCCCGTTCGGTAAACAAAGCTTTAGCCTTTAAAGCCCGGGCCGCTTCATAGGCTATAATAATTGCGCCGGTCGCTGGACCAACCACGGCATCGACATGTTCATCCGCAAATTGGCCGGCCAATTGTTGACACAAAGGACCGGCAGCCTCAGGATATTGCAGCAGTTTGGCGCATTGCATATAATAAGCGGCATGTCTGCCGGAGGTTAGGCGAAAATGCCCCTCTAATAAAGCGTCTTTCGCTTTTAAAATGGCTAAGATTTCTTCGCTGTTGTACATACGCTCAACTCCTGATATAATAAATTTATTGTATTTGTGTATCCATAATTTATTCGCGATAAAACGGCCCAAACCTTTATTTTCTTGCGATATATTGACAAGAATTGCCAGTATAAAAAAGAAATTATCCTAAAACAAACAAAATAAACGATATGGGGCGAAGAATATCATCCGACGCCAAAGGTTCATAATAGCGTCCTCGTCAAGTATCAGAAATAAATAAATTTTTGCATAATAATTTGTTCCTTGTATCCTAGACGTCAATATGATATGATACAAGGCAAAATGGGCGGAGGTTTGTTAGGAATGGATATGATTAAACGATATTTGGGACATATATTTATTGATGGCCTATCCGGAATGGCATTAGGTTTATTTGCTACACTAATTATTGGTACAATTTTAAATCAAATCGGCGTTTTAATTGGCGGAACCGTGGGAGATTATATCATACTAATTGCCACGATTGCCAAATCCCTGACCGGCGCCGGCATAGCCATTGGCGTAGGACATAAGTTTCACAGCGCGCCTTTAACGGCGGCATCCGCTGCAGTGGCCGGTATGATTGGCGCCTTTGCCTCCAATATTTTGGCGGGAACGGTTTACGTATCGGGCAACATCACCTTATCCGGACCTGGCGAACCTTTAGGCGCATTTTTAGCTGCTTTTGTTGCTTTAGAATTAGGCGGTTTGGTATCCGGGAAAACCAAATTGGATATTTTGGTTACGCCAATCGTTGCCATTGGCACCGGAGCGGCAGTTGGTTTATTGTTAGGACCGCCAATTTCTTCATTAATGATCACATTGGGCGATTTAATCAACTGGGGCGTTGTACAACAACCTATCTTGATGGGCATTATCGTTTCGGTGGTTATGGGTATGTGCCTCACTTTACCGATCAGCTCCGCCGCTCTAGGCATTATACTGGGGCTATCCGGCACGGCTGCTGGAGCGGCAGTGGCCGGTTGTTCGGCGCAAATGGTCGGTTTTGCCGTAATCAGCTATCGGGAAAATAAATTGGGCGGCTTGTTCGCCCAAGGCATCGGTACGTCCATGCTGCAAATGCCCAATATTGTCCGCAATCCTTTAGTCTGGATACCGGCAACATTAGCCAGCGCCATTACTGGACCAATTTCCAGCAAAGTATTGGGTATGACTTGCGCAGCAACCGGCTGCGGTATGGGTACTTCCGGATTGGTCGGGCAGATTATCACATGGCAGACAATGATTGCCGACGGTTTTGCCCCAGCAGTAGTATTAGCCGAAATTGCCGCCGTTCATTTTATTCTTCCCGCAATATTATCCTTAATCTTTGCCTCCATTATGCGGCGTAAAGGATGGATAAAAGAAAATGATTTACTATTGGATTTAAACTAAAAAGTTTTTTCATGCAAACCCCGTAAAAACGGGGTTTGCTTTTGCATTTAAAAAAGGTATATAATAATAAGGTATATAATAATATAGACGGTTATTAAACAATAAAGGAGCTAATATGAGCGACTATTTATTAAAAGCCACTGCAGCAAATCATCAAATCCGAGCGTATGCTGCTACTACAGAAAAAATTGTTGAGGAGGCCCGTCAGCGGCATAATACCAGCCCCATCGCTTCGGCGGCTTTAGGACGGCTTTTGACCGCGGGAGCAATGATGGGCGCTATGATGAAAACACAAGAAGAAAAGCTGACTTTACGCATCAACGGCAGCGGACCTATTGGTGGTTTGGTCGTATGCGCTGATGCAAACGCCCGGGTAAAAGGGTATGCCAAGAATCCTCAAGTCATGCTCCCCCCTACGGAACAAGGTAAGCTGGATGTAGCGGGCGCTGTTGGCGCAGGCGTTCTAAGTGTCACTCGAGATTTAGGAATTGGCGAACCCTTTACTGGCAATTCAATTCTGGTTAGTGGGGAAATTGCCGAAGATTTAACATATTATTTTGCAACTTCAGAACAAACGCCCTCATCGGTAGCCTTAGGCGTGCAAATGAACAAAGATAACACGGTAAAACATGCAGGCGGTTTTATTATACAATTGCTGCCGGATGCAGAAGAAAGTATTGCGGAAATTTTGGAAAAAAAAATTACTGCACTGCCACCAATTACCACTTTATTAGATCAAGGTAATACGCCTGAAGACATCTTGCAACTGTTATTAGGAGATTTCCACTTACAAATTTTGTCAAAAATTCCCTGCTCTTTTTCTTGCGATTGCAACAAAGAACGTATTCTTGGGGCAATTTCTGGGTTAAACCGAGAAGAATTAGCCTCATGGATAGAAGATCAAATTCCCGTTGAAGCTGTATGTGAGTTCTGCGGGAAAAAATATCAAATAGAACCGACAGAGTTAAAGCAAATTTTTGAGGATAAAGCAACCTCTAATGATCATGATGGACAAGCCGATGTCTAAAAAAGTACGCATTGCCAGAGCAGCTTTACATTTTGGTGAAGAACCTTGCATCAGTGGCGGTGGAGGTTCTGGCGCAATCTTTTTTGCCGGTTGTAATGTGCGTTGTGTGTTTTGCCAAAATCATATCATTAGCCGGCATTTGCTTGGGAAAGATGTAGACAGCAAACGCCTTTCCCAAATCTATCGAGAATTAATTGAACAAGGGGCAGAAAATATTAATTTGGTCACTGCCGACCACTATGCTGATGCTGTAATTGAATCTTTTGCCTATTATCAACCTCCGGTACCAATTATTTGGAATACCA
Source organism: uncultured Peptococcaceae bacterium (assembly GCA_949289995.1). Classification (GTDB taxonomy): domain Bacteria; phylum Bacillota; class Dehalobacteriia; order UBA4068; family UBA4068; genus JAILCQ01. Next base: position 1,973 of record CASEQE010000018.1, on the reverse strand, counting down.
GCGGTTATGTACATCCATCCATTTTAAAGAAATTGGCTCCATTCATAGATGTGTTCCTGCCAGATTTAAAATTTACCAATCGAGAAATTGCTAAACGTTATTGCGCCCATGAGGATTATTTCCAAGTGGCCTCGGAGGCCATTCGCCATATGCGCCAAATAAGTGGCAAAGCAGTTTTTGACAATCGAGGATTTATTCGTAAAGGCACTATTGTACGGCATTTGATTTTACCGAATGCCATAGATAATTCTCTGCGCGCCATTGATTTTGTGGCAGCATTACCAGAAACCCCCATTTCCTTAATGGCCCAATATGTCCCTTGGGGAAAAGCGGCGGCCTATCCGGAAATCAATCGCACGCTTCTTCCAAAGGAATATGCACAAGTGCAGGAATATCTATTCTCTACCAATTTAGATGGTTGGATACAAGATTTAAGCTCGGCAGACCCATCGTATATACCCGATTTTAATGGTTCTGGCGTTTAAAATGCGTTATAGCATGAATAAAGACCGGCTTGATATAAGCCGGTCTTTATTCATATATACAAATATAAACTATATATACTAGTATAAACCAAAAAGCCGTAATATTTTCTGCCAAAAGCTAAGAACCGGTTCCGATTCAGGCTCTGCTTCGCTTATTTGATTTTCTTCAATTGGTGTGGTGGACATTACGAATTGTACAGAATCAACATTGGTATTTAGCGGGGAAACAAATGAACAAACAGGAAAGTCACCGCTTAACATATTTTGCACGGCATCGCTCAATTGATCTTGCAAATCCTGGTCCAAATGAGAAGTTTGATCTCGAAAAGTAAATGTACCATCTGTTAATTTAATTACGCCGTCGTATAATTCGATCGTGCCATCATGCAATTGTATAGCGCCGTCTAAAAGCTCAATTGATCCATCTTGCGCTTGAAGCAACCCATCACACAGGCTTATCGTACCATCTTGCAAATCAGCGGTACCGCTCAATAATTCTTTGGCGCCATCATTTAACTGCCATACGCCATCAGATAATTCCAGCATACCGTCTTGCAAACGAATAATACCGGAAATTAAGTCCCCTCCTCCATCGGCCAATTGAGCTAGACCTGTATATAAATCATTTGCGCCCACGCACAATTCCTCGGCACCATCTGCCAAATCTTTCGTTTTATGAGCCAAAAAAACAGCGCCGTCGAATGCATCATTCGCTCGATTTGTATAATCAACTATCCCTGCATAAAAATCATAATAACTATCCAGTTGGGCTTTCGCTGTAGCTATACCTTGCAACATATCCTCATAAGCCGCTCCGCCGGCGGATAGCATAGACGATAGCGTATTCAAAATTTCAGCATAATTCTCCGGCGTCAACTGTACCGGTTCCATACCCATTAGCGACAATCCCTGGTTGATTTGCTTTGACGCTTCATCAGTTAACTGCTGAAAAACGGCATACGCCCCTTGGCATATATCATTATTATATTCCGTCAGCTGCTCTAAACCATAGGCCAATTCTTGAACGCCGTCGTATAAATCGCTTGCCCCTTCTTGTAATTCCAATGACCCCGTATATACGGAAAACGCTCCGTCTACCGTTTCTTCCATGCCGTCAGCTAATTGATCCGCACCTTCGGCCAAATCAGCAATCCCATCTTGTGCATCCAATACACCGTTAAGTGCTTCATTGGTTCCGTCATGCAAAGTCCAAGCACCATCATAAAGGTCATTAGCGCCACTGTGCAACGCCGCTGCTCCTTGATAGGCATCGATGACCCCATCTCGTAATGACATAGCACCATCCTGAACATCCCCTGCCCCATCTTGCGTTTCAGCTACTCCATCCTTCACGTCATTGGCTCCGTCGTCCAAAGAAATCACGGCATCCTTTAAATCCTGCATCTGCCGATTCCATTCGTCATATTCTCCTGGGTTCACTTCCACATCCATCGTTAATGGAATCCCATTAATGGAAATGCCTTCCAT
>CASEQE010000017.1 GCA_949289995.1 uncultured Peptococcaceae bacterium | reverse complement strand
AAACTTATGCAAGCAGACGGCGACGTTTGTATCCCATCCTACCATGGGCGTTGGGGACATCCGATATTGCTGCGAGCGGATCACTTTGCACAAATCCTCGCCTACCAAGGGGACAATGGCCTACGGGGCGCCATCGAAGCTGCAAACATAAACAAACGAATCGTGGAAGTGGAAGACGCAGGAATCCGTGCAGATATTCAAAGAGATCTATCTTATCAAAAACTGATACCTAATCATGATGCGGCGAAAATGCGTCTAACTTGCCAATTTGGCATCGCAAAAGAACGGGTATTTTACGACGGCTATGTGCACCAGCTTCTCTCATTAATGGAAGAACTGGGCTCTTTATCCAAAGCCTGCACGCATATGGGTATTTCCCTTAATAAAGGCCGGGCGATTATCGCTACGATTGAACAACAAATTGAACATCCCGTCTTGGAAACCCAACAAGGAGGCAAACATGGAGGCTACTCCCATTTGACTACAGAAATGAAAACCTTGCTGACGGATTACGACCGCTTTTGCGCAGAGGCAGAAACCTATCTGCAGCAATTGTTTCAGAAATACTTTTTGCATACAACGGACAAATAAAAAAATATATTATAAGGAAGGAACTACATATGAACGCCATATTTGCCAAAATGCTTTATGAATTAGAAAAAGGTCATGACATGGTATTGGTTACCATTATTGCGCAAGAAGGATCTTCCCCCCGCGGACTTGGCGCGCAAATGCTTGTCAAAAACGACGGCAATATTATCGGCAGCGTCGGCGGCGGCGGCGTAGAAAAACATTGTCGAGATTTGGCACTCCAATGTATACAAAACAAAAGCTCGCAAATTCAAGAATATACGCTGCGGCAGAACGGCGCCCATAGTATAGGCATGGTCTGCGGCGGAGACGTTACGGCTTTTCTCCAATTTGTGGACGCTAAACAAACGGAATGGATGGAACTAGCAAAAAAATTATTAACGATTTTTTCCGCTCATCAATCGGGTTGGCTGGTGATACATTTGGACGGCAATATACCGGCTATTCTCGATGAAAGCGGCAAACGAATCTTTGGACGGCTCCAAGAAGACGTTCCCAAGCTTGAGAACAAAACATACGTAAAAACCAACGCCAGTTTTTATATGCCGCTACCAATACGGGATCGCGCCATACTTTTTGGCGGCGGCCATTGCGCACAAGCTCTTTCCCTATTACTAACAAAAGTAGGTTTTCGCGTGGTTGTCGTAGATAATAGACCAGAATATGCCGATCCCCAACGTTTTCCAGAGGCGGAAAGCGTAATTTGCGGCGACTATTGTAAAATTGCCGACTATTTAACGATTGCCCCATCCGATTATATAGTCGTTATGACGCATGGACATGCCCATGATTTAGATGTACAAAAACAAGTTTTGCAAAACCCTTCTATTTATATAGGCGTTATCGGCTCAAAAAGTAAAAAGGATTTTGTCAATGCAAAATTGCGGGAATTTGGCATATCGGACGAAGCAATCAACCAAGTACATTCCCCTATCGGCACGCCGATCAAAGCGGTAACGCCGGAGGAAATTGCCATTAGCATCGCAGGCGAGATGATTTATGAAAGAGCATTATTGCGGGAATCTTGCGGTATCGCCTACCATGGTTGTCCGATGCACTAAGCGCCGCCGCTACTTAAGATCGACCAAAAACGCTATCTGGCTATCCGCCAACCGTACTATAAGGCAATGATCTCCAGGCCAACCATGCTAAATCGCGAATTGGCTGGATAAACCAAGCGTCGTTTCACTTTGTGTGAAACGACGCTTGGTTTTTGATTTTCCCCTACCCCGGAACAAGCATAAGTGCATCATATCCGGTAGCCTAAAACATGGATCGAGAATAACGTTGCCGCCACGCCCATGTCAGGCAATATGCGCAAACAATACGGATTTAAAATTGGCAAAGGCAAAATAATAAACATATCTGACACAATCAACGGTATAGGATGGCGATCTGCAGCGAAAATATCTCGATATCCATGCATATAGTAAATAAACAGTATGAGATTACTTCATCAATTCCCTTATATCCTCTTTCGGATCGCCAATCGTTGCGATATGATAATGCTCCATCAGATATTTGAGTACGTTAGCTGATACAAAAGCAGGAAGCGTAGGCCCCAAACGAATATTCTGTACGCCCAAATATAACAATGTTAACAGAATACATACCGCCTTCTGTTCATACCAAGATAATACCATAGAAAGGGGCAAATCATTAACGCTACAGGCAAACGCTTCAGCAAGCGCAAGGGCGATTTTAATGGCGCTATAGGCATCGTTACATTGACCAATATCCATAATCCTAGGCAATCCGTCAATGACGCCCAGATCCAAATCATTGAAGCGGTATTTACCGCAGGCTAGCGTTAACACAATGGTGTCCGGCGGGGTATTTTTCACAAATTCTGTATAATAATTCCTCCCAGGACGCGCCCCATCGCAGCCCCCCACCAAAAAGAAATGCTTAATCGCCCCGGATTTTACCCCATCAACCACTTTATCCGCTACGGTTAAAACGGCGTCAGCGCCAAAACCGGTAGTTAGGCTTTCTCCGCCGTTTATACCGGTAAAACGCCGCTCATCCTTATATCCCCCAAGAGCCAACGCCTTATCAATGAGCGGCGTAAAATCTTTATCCTCCGCAATATGCAGGATATCTGGGTAAGACGTTACGCCGGTGGTGAAAACACGATCCGCATAGGTAGATTTTGGCGGCATCAAACAATTGGTGGTGAAAAGAATCGGCGCAGGAATACCGGCAAATTCTTTTTGTTGATTTTGCCATGCCGTCCCAAAATTACCCTTTAAATGTGGATATTTTTTTAGCTCCGGATAAGCGTGAGCAGGCAACATTTCACCGTGGGTATAAATATGGATTCCTTTACCTGCCGTTTGTTCTAATAATAATTTTAAATCCAGCAAATCATGACCAGAAATAACAATAAAAGGTCCTTTTTCCACCTTCAGCGGTACATGTGTGGGTACCGGCGTGCCAAAAGTCTCTCGATTGGCCCGATCCAATAACTCCATGCACAAAAAATTATATTCGCCTACTTCTAATACAATTGGCAATAAACGACTCATATCCCAATCCTCGCCCACTGCGACAAGGGCACGGATAAGAAAACGGTTTATTTCTTCGTTCGTATATCCTAAGACCAGCGCATGATAAGCGTAGGCAGCCATACCGCGTATGCCAAATAAGATCAAGGATTTTAAACTGCGAATATCCTCATCCGCCGTCCATAACCGGGAAAGATCATAATCATAATTAACGTCAACAGAACCTGCATCCTGTCTTTGCTTTTGTAGTAACGCTTTTTGTTCTTCATGCACGCGTTGAATCAACGCGTTGATGGTTTCTGCATTAAAATTAACGTTGGTAAGGGTGGCGAATAATGATTCGGTCGCTAGTTTCCAGGTAGATTCCGTGAATACTTGGTTGGCGTCGATAATTTTGGCCAGTCCGATCAATGCCCCGGTCAATTCGTCTTGCAATTTCGCAACGCCTGCTATTTTGCCGCAAACGCCAGCTTTCCCAGTACAGCCGCCGCCGGCGGCAGTTTGTTCACATTGAAAACAAAACATCTGCTTATCCATAGATTTTCCCTCCAGATTCGATTATTTTAACTTGCAATGTACGACCAAGCATCTTTCCTAACTCTGCGGATATCGATTAAAACAATTCAGCATACGCATCGCCTATATTTCATGGCAATCTTGCGCAAGAGAGCAATCTTCCACCGGACAAAGCCGGCAGCGCGAAAAGTAGCCCCGAATGGGGTGGTGGGATAAAAAGCTTTTTATGAGGGACGGCGTACGGCTGTCCTTCTGATTGTTTTCTTATCTCGCCGAGCTTAATTGCGACGGCTTTTTCCTCGTCCTAGCTAGCAAGCATTATAGCAATAAAAAAACAGCGTAGCGGTTGCATACGCAACATCGACGCTGTTTTTTATCTCTTTTCTTTTATATGATTTTATAATAGATGAAAGGTATTTTTCTGATATAGGATCAAGCCATCTTGCTGCATGGCGGAAAGCTCCCGCGTTAAGGCACTGCGATCCGCACAAAGATATGCCGCCAATTCCATGCGTCCCAAAGGGATGGTAAAACTGGATTTGCCCTGTTCTTCTTGCTGCAATCGTAAATAAGCTAAAATTTTATCACGAAGCGTCCTTTTTGAAACAACGGTAATTTTGTCCATTAGCTGCACATTTTTATCGCCGATAAGCCGAACCATATTTTCAATCAGCCGGTGATGAAACGCACAAGTCTGTTTACAAGAATGGAGTACTTTGTGAAAAGGCAAAAACAAAATATTACAATCCCTAGCTGCCAGAAAGCTGACCCGTGCATCTATAAGACTGCCGCAGGCGAAAGTTTCTCCAAACACTTCTCTTTCCCCAATGGAAACCAACAAGGTTTGATAGCCTTCCATATCTTCTTTAATCATATGAACCGTTCCATCAAGCACGACGCCTATGGAACGGATTTTATGACTTTCTAAAAAAATGATTTCATTTTTTTTATATGTTTTGCAATAACTACCCAAACATTGCAACATAGCAGGCAAATCCTGCTCTCGGATACCAGCAAATAAGGGTAAAGAGGTAAGCCGGCGATCATCCAAACCCATATGTTTCCCCCTTCCATTTGCTTCAGTATACCATTTCTCTTTTGCTCTGGCAACTTCTAACCGAACCGATCAATTTTCTGTCCTATCTTGTATAGAATACAAAAAAGTCTTATACTATTATATATTTAGGAAAAGCACATCGCATACAATTCACAACAAATCATCACAGAACAAATCTATAATCGATTTATAGACTATACTATACTACATTTACTACACTATCTGTCAAGCGCACAGAGGGGATATTTATGATTGATCGTCAAAAAATACTTGACGCAAAAACAAACCTTGATCAGTTGATAAACGGATATAATCCTCTTGATTCTACGCCTTTAGCCGATTCGGATATTGTCAAAAATACACATGTTCATGACTGCCTGTCATATATAAGCGCTATCTTACAGCAAATCGTGGATGGGAAACTAGTATCCGCTTCTTCCAAATGGGGCAATCTACCGCTTGCTTATAGTGAAAATTATGCCAATGGTCTCCTGATATCCGATTCGCCGATTTCCCTAGAACAAATGGTTATACGCTTACATGCTTTGCGTAATGTAGGCAATTATCAACAATTAAATAGCATAAATATAATACATTGGTTGATCCAAATAGGGGCTTTAAAAGCAAGAAGAAGATCGTATAGTATAAAAATTGAAGGATGTACGAAACTTGGCAACATCCTTGGCTTCAGCATGCAGGCGCCTATGGAGATATGTGATAAGGCCAACGGTATAATTTGCAATCGGAATGCACAAAAATTTATTTTGCTACACATTCAGAAAGTTGGCAAGCACCGTAATAAAACATCCACACAGTATGCACTCAACCAATATGCCATTTGGACACCTGAACAGGAAGAATGGCTGATCGAATTATATAATGAAGATGTAGCGGTTGTAAACATTGCCGCTCTACTTATGCGTACGCCAACAGGTATTCGCGCTAAACTTAAAAAATTAGGGCTGATCGAGCATAGACAAGATGCCAGATAAAATCAAGCGATCAAGGGTTTCGTTTCTACAGCTTTTTCAAGGCAACGACAAGTGCCTGCTTAGTTATTTGGAATCCTTATTCCTCCGCCTCCTAGGTAAAATCTATTGTTTTTATTTAATTTGGAGGTTTAAAATATGAGGCTTTTTAGCAAAACCCAAAAAGAGAAAAAAACTTCTTGCTGCTGCGGTAACTGCACAGCCGAGACAATGGCCCGAGCGGAGGCTGGCAAAGATTGCAGCGGCGTCAAAGTGCTTGGCTTCGGCTGCGCCAAATGCAACGCTTTGGAACAGGCTGTCCGTGAGGCGCTGGCAGAACTGGACATGGAAACCAAAATTGACCATGTGACGGATTTTACGCAGATTGCCGCTTATGGGGTGATAACCACCCCGGCACTGGTAGTAGATGGCAAGGTCGTATCTTATGGCAAGGTTTTAAAAAAGGAAGAAGCCAAAGTACTGATCCAGAAGGTTCGGTGCTAATCCATGAACCAAAATTCAAAAGTAGATGTTGATAAAACAACTCTATAGTATGAATATGGAACAAAAGCAGCACAGGTAAACTTTCATCTGAGATTTCCCCGGTTGATGTTTGCGGTGCAGTACTATACTAGTGGCTGGAAGAATCCCGCCGCTTCCCCACAGCACAATAACCCTATTGGATAGAAAAATAAATCATGATTTTACAAACTAAATCCTTACTCGTAGTTGCGCCCAATTTGTGGTAGTATGCATTTTAATTTGCCCATCTAGAGCCTTAAAATGCTGTTGGCCACAATGAATTTTCAGTTGTTCACTACTTTTTAGGTACATAAAGCTGGTATTGCCTTTGGTTTCCAAAACAAAATATAACTTTTCCTCTCCATTTTTTGTCAAATAGACAGCCCAGTCCGGGGTGTAATTGCCAATAGGCGTTTCAATCTTGAATTGGCTGGGAATCTTAAAAAACATTTTTACATCCGGGTCATTATCCAATGCCACTGCCATGGGTTTTTCCACAGTGGAACTATCATAAATTACATAATCGTAGAGACTATTTTCAACTTTCACTGCATTGCGGTCTAGATTGGCGATCAACTCACCCGTGTCAAAAATCTCCTGTACATAATATTCCTGGCCGTCCAGTTTCACATAGCGAATGCCATCAATGGCCATGGCGTGGCGATGATTGCGGATCAGCTCCACAGCCTGCACCAAAAATGCTTCTGGATTATTGAGAAAATCATCACACCGTCCGCTCTCCACCAGAATCCGGTTGACTGTGGCTGGAGTCAGCAGCGTTTCATCACTAATAGCGGTAATAATGTCGGGAAGGGCCTGATAGTCGTTGGCAATGTCCATCGTCCTCATTTCCCGCTCAATATGGCTGATACCAGTCTGCTCAATATGGATGTCAGCGGTCTGGGACACCAGACGGGTTTTGGGAATATGGGGCATTTCCTGAAAGGCTTTGACACAGTTCTCCACCAGCTGTTGGGTGTCAATGTTTACCCGGTAGGTCGTTCTCTGCTTGATTTTATTCCAAAGTTCCAGAAACTCTGGAGAGAGCATGACCTGCTTCTTGAGATGAACCACCACATCACGGGAAGCATCCCGCACCGGGGGCTTCCGGTCGGCATTGGCGATAATCTGCTCAAAACGCTCTCTGGCAGCTTCATATTTTCTCGGCAGGTCAAGGGTTCCGTTCTTCAAAGCGTTCTTCATGGTATCCTTGACCTTGCCGGTGCTGGTGATATACCCCTTCTGCTCAAAATGTTCCAGCAGCTCTGTAGCTTCCTCGTGGGTGACGGTGTGTTCCTCCACGGTAGTGATTGTACTGGTGATTCCAATAATCACCTCCGCTGCCTGTTCTGCGGTCGCACCGTTTTTAATTTGGCGCATGACTTCTGTTACAGGGTTAGGCGGTTCAGTGATTTTCCCTGATTCCAATTCGGCTGTAATTTTTTCTTCCGCTGCCGTCATTTCGGGGTCGGCCATCCACTTGTCAATGGAGCCGTCCTCCATCCAGGTTTTTACCAACTCGTGGGCTTCTTCTCTGTCAATCGTATGCTCACGGGTAACTTCTTCTTGATAGGTCATACCAGCAAACAAACTGAGCTGAAGCACACCAAACTTGACGCCAGTTTCATCCTCGATCTCTTTCTGGAGGGTGGAAGCAAACTCGGAAAAGCTCTCGTTGGCCATAACATGAAGAACATTGATGTTCTTATCCTCGATACGCTCACCGTCCTGGTTGACACACAGGCGCAGGCCACGGCCCACCTTTTGACGACAGGTAAAGATGGACTTCTGCTCGATCAGGGTGCAGACCTGGAACACGTTGGGATTATCCCAGCCCTCCCGCAGCGCCGAGTGGGAGAAGATGAACCGCAGTGGACAGTCAAAGCTAAGAAGCCACTCCTTGTCCCGCATGATGGTGTTGTAGGTGTCATCGTCGGCCTGGGTGTCGCCCTTGGTATCCTTCAGACGGCCCTTCTTGTCCTGGGAGAAGTAGCCGTTATGTACCTTGCCCACATCTGTGGTGAACCGTTCCTGAAGGACGGCATACTTGGGTTTCGCCATCAGCTCCTGGTAGCACTCCTCAAACATGGTGGCATAGATGCCAGGGGTGCCGTCCTCATGCCGGTACTTGTCCACCTTGTCGATGAAGAATAGAGACAGCACCTTAATGCCCTTATCCAGATACCGTAGTTCTTTGTCCAGGTGGGTTTCAATGGTGCGCCGGATTTGCGCTTTTTTGACGATGTTTTCATCTACGTCGCCAATGGCTTTGCCCAGTTTGACCTCCTGGGTGTTGCCAAACTCGATATGTTCAAAATCGGGCGTACAATCAATTCCGGCGACGGTATAGCCCTCGTACAATTCCCGTTGCCCAGACAGCAGGAATAAATCGTCGCCCGGTTTGACGGTCATGGCCTTGCGGGTCACGGCTCCGGTCTTGCCCTTCACATCCAACTCTATCTTTGCCTTAAATCCTTTGTCATTGGATACCGACAACAATTTTACATAGGCTTGATTGAAACCTCCCGCTACTTGATTGGAGGATACGGCGATCTGCTTCACCAGCCCCATTTGGTACGCATCTACAGGGGTCAGGCGGTAGAGCAGATTAATTTTTTCACGATGAGTGGCTGAGTATCGCAGCACACACAGGGGGTTCAGCATGGCAATGGCTTCCTTGGCCTTGGGGGTATTGTCTACGCTTTGGGGTTCGTCAATAAACACGATAGGATGGGTATCTTGAATATATCGCATGGCCGTTTCGCCATTCAGTCGATCTTGGGCCTGATTGATGATATTCTCCGCTTTCTTGAAAGCGTCGATGTTAATAATCATCACTTCGATGTTGGCGCTGGTGGCAAACTGCCGCACATCGGACAACTTGGCGGAGTTGTAAATGAAATATCGCAACGGCACATTATCGTATTGCAGGCCAAAATGCTCTCTGGTGATTTCAAAGGACTTGTAGACGCCCTCGCGTATGGCCACCGACGGCACCACAATAACAAACTTGGTGAACCCGTACTTGCGGTTCAGCTCAAAGATGGTCTTGATGTAAACGTAGGTCTTGCCGGTGCCGGTTTCCATCTCTACACAGAACTGATAATCCTCCGCCGTGGGAGTTAGGGGCAGGTTGTTCCGCTTCTGGACGGCATGCATATTGGCGGTCAGTGTTTCCGGGTCAATATAGAGGGCATTGCCCTGACCAAAATTATCCAGGAAAGATATTTGCCTGCCATGAACAATGGAAAAAGTGCTTTGCGTCTTTTCTTGACCAGAAAAGAGATCCACAACAGCATTGACAGCGTCTGTTTGGAAAGCTTGGTCTTTAAACTTTAGTTTCATGTGTTATGACTCCCCTAGTCCTACTCCATTTTCAACATTCTTCCAATTCATTTCTTACAAATTCATCCAATAATGGCGTCAACCGGAACGCATTTTCTTTACGGATGCATTTCAGAATTTGATCAAACAATCTTTTTCTTCGTCCAATCGAGTTTTTATAACAGGGAAAAATTTTCCATATATTCTTTCAACTGTTGATCATCAGTGTGAAGTCCATTGCTAACTGTATTCCTCGTATTCACACTAGTTTCAGTTCAATCTCCCGCTCCTTCAGAATATAATAGGCGTTGGCCATAGCGGTATCGTCGGCAAAGCTTTCTCGGGAGATAATGAGTTTTGCCGGCGCATATCCCGCCATTGCTTCCACATCCTCCGGCTGCACGTCCTCGCACAGACAGATCAGCAAAAGGCAATCATCACCGACGCCATACACCGTTTTGCCATTGACGGAGAAGGGGGTCACGGAGTAGCTCAGCGGCACGCCCAGTTTGAGCATAATTTCATAGACCATATCCAAATCGGAACGGTCGGACTTGACACGGTGGATCATGGTGTTCATCCGCTGATACAGTAGGTCGAGCTGCTCATTCTCAATGGGTGTGGCGTCCCAGGTTTTCAGGTTGGAGGTGTCCAGCTTAAAGACACGAAACCCTACATCTAAAGGCTGCTTACCCTCTTCTATGGTGATTTGGGCGTGTTCCTCGAGAATCTTCTTCCCGGCCCGGCGAATTCGCTCTTTGCCAATCTCACAGATATT
>CASEQE010000016.1 GCA_949289995.1 uncultured Peptococcaceae bacterium | reverse complement strand
TCTTTATCTCTAGTGGCAAAAAAGCGTTCCAAATCCGCGTCATCATACAAATACTGATCTTCTTTGCCCCGTTTGGCTTTCGCCCGATACAGAGGAGGCTGCGCAATATACACATATCCCGCCTCCACCAATGGACGCATATAACGAAAGAAAAACGTTAGTAACAGCGTACGAATATGAGCGCCGTCCACGTCGGCATCCGTCATAATAATCAGTTTGTGATAGCGGGCTTTGTTGACATCGAAATCATCGGAAATACCGGCGCCCATAGCTGTAATCATCGCCCGAATTTCTTCATTACCCAAAATCCGATCCAAACGGGCTTTTTCTACATTGAGAATTTTACCCCGCAAAGGCAAAATCGCCTGGGTGCGCCGGTCTCGGCCATTAATCGCCGAGCCGCCAGCGCTATCGCCCTCCACCAAATATAATTCGCATAAAGCCGGGTCGGTCATGGTGCAATCCGCCAATTTACCTGGCAAAGAGGTTTTTTCCAGCACGCTTTTGCGGCGAGTCATCTCTCTGGCTTTGCGAGCCGCCTCCCGGGCGCGGGAAGCTTGAACGGTTTTTTCAATAATACGTTTGGCTTCCGTAGGATGTTCTTCTAAATAAATCCCTACTCCTTCGGAAACCATAGCATCCACGATACCCCGTACTTCCGTATTGCCCAATTTGGTTTTGGTCTGCCCCTCAAATTGCGGTTCTTCGACCTTAACGGACAAAACGGCGGTAATGCCTTCGCGAATATCTTCACCGGACAGATTGGCATTATTTTCTTTTAAAACGTTAAGCCGCCGGGCATAATCATTAACGACGCGAGTTAAAGCGGTTTTTAAGCCAACTTCATGCGTGCCGCCTTCTTGGGTGTGAATATTATTGACATAAGAAAAAATATTTTCCGTATAGCTATCCGTATATTGCAAGGCAATTTCCACCTGCACTCGATCCTTTTCCCCTTCATAATAGATCACTTTGTGCAGGGCATCTTTGTTGCGATTAATATATTTAACAAAATCCTCCACGCCACCGGTGTAATGGAAGACCTGACGCCGTTTATTTTTACCATCGGCGCTTTCTTCTTCGCTTTCCGTTTCCTTCACTCGCTCGTCAATTAATTCGATGGTGATTCCTTTATTTAAAAAAGCCAATTCCCGCAGACGGCTGCTTAAAGTTTCTGCAGAATAAATCAAATCCTCAAAAATTTCCGGATCCGGCGCAAAGGTAATAATCGTGCCGGTGCGATCGGATAAACCGATTTGCCGTAAGTCGTAAACGGGGACGCCCCGGCGATATTCTTGCTGCCAGAGAAAACCATCCCGATGAATACGCACTTCCAACCAAGTGGACAAGGCGTTCACCACGCTCATACCCACGCCATGCAAACCGCCGGATACCTTATAGCCGCCGCCGCCGAATTTACCGCCGGCATGCAGCATAGTCATCGCCGCTTCCACCGCGCTTTTGCCGGTCTTTTCATGGATACCCACCGGTATACCTCGTCCATTATCTTCCACGGTAATGCTATTATCCTCGTGGATGGTCACGATAATATAGTTACAAAATCCTGCCAGAGCTTCGTCGATACTATTGTCGACGATTTCATACACCAAAT
>CASEQE010000015.1 GCA_949289995.1 uncultured Peptococcaceae bacterium | reverse complement strand
CCCCACCGGTGACGCTGGCGCACAGGGCATTCAAGGACTTCAAGGAGATATAGGTCCCACCGGTCCTACCGGCGATACGGGTCCTACCGGTCCTACCGGTCCTACCGGTCCCACCGGTCCTACCGGCGAAACCGGTCCCACCGGCGAAACGGGTCCCATCGGCGATACGGGTCCTACCGGCGATACGGGTCCCACCGGCGATACGGGTCCTACCGGCGATACGGGTCCTACCGGTCCTACCGGCCCTACCGGTCCTACCGGTCCTACCGGTCCCTCCGGACCAGTTACCGCTGCCGCCCCTGTTACCGATGCTACAGATACAGGAGATATTGTTACTCAATTCAATGAACTTTTGGCAAATATGCGGACTGCAGGATTGCTCGAAAATTAACGTACGGCATGTTTTTAGCGTTAGTATAAGGTAGACGATGGGATAGCGCAATGCAAAAGCAAGGACGCCTTATTTAAGGCGTCCTTGCCGTATCATCCGCGTCTATTTTGTATCGTCCTTTAGCTGGCTTTTGCCTGACAAACTGTGGCGCTAGGTTCCAATAGTTTGCGTATTCCTTGTATCACAACTACGATGCCTAAGCCAAGGATGAGTATGGCAAAAATCAGTTGTAGACCGGCTCCCCAAGCGGTTAATGCGCTGACGCCGTCTACAATCGTGGTCATTCCGCTTAGCCATGGATAAACGCCGCTGGCAATGCCGTAGATGAGTTTACCGATGGTAATTGCCAAAGCGGTAAAGGTTACGGCTACCATAGCAAACATGGGAATCCACAACATGAAGCTTTTGCGCTTGGTTCGTTTTAGGAAAACGGCGCAGGCTAAAAAGGCTAGAGCAGATAGCAATTGATTGGAAGAACCAAATAATGGCCAAATAGAGTCGTATCCGGCTTTGGCCAATAAATAGGCCAGAAATAGCGTTAGCACAGTGGCGAAATATTTATTGGTCAATAACTTGCGCACAGGGCCAATGTGATCATCGGCGATGGATTCGTCCAAGAAAAGTTCCTGAAAGGATAGCCGGCCTACCCGAGCTACCGAATCCAGAGAGGTCAGCGCGAAGGCGGAAACCGCCAAATTAATCAAAGTGTAGCCTATACTTTGCGGCAATCCCAAAGTTTGCAAAAAACTGGAGATGCCGCCGGCAAAGATTTGCGTCGGCGTAGCATAGCCCAGCGCCGTAGCTTCGGAGGTGGAGGTGAAGGACGCTACGGCGATCAAAGCAATGACTGCCAGTAAGGATTCCATGAGCATGGCGCCAAAGGAAACGGGCAACATACTGGTTTCGTTTTTTATCTGTTTGGAAGCCGTGCCGGAAGAAACCAAAGAGTGAAATCCCGATACGGCGCCACAGGCTATAGTCACAAATAAAAAGGGAAATAGGCTTTGACCATTGACGATGAATCCGGAAAATTGCGGTAGATTCACCGCCGGTTGAGCGCCAAAGATGCTGACTACGGCGGCAATAATCATGGCGATTAATAAATAGCTGTTTAGATAATCCCGCGGTTGTAATAGGGCCCAAATTGGCGCTACGGAAGCGATCAATACATAAACGAATATCAAAATATGCCAGACGCTTTGGCTGATGTAGATTGGCGCCAGTAGGCCGATAACGATGGCGCCTACCAATAGTAGCAAAGCGATGGTGGTATTAAGCCATTTGGGGAGTTTGCCATAACGAAGCAAAAATCCCAGGGCGACCGCTTCGATAATGAAAATCATCGAAGTGGAAGCAACGGAGCCGTTGGTGGAATTTTCCACCACGGAGCCGTTAGCCATGGTCTGAAAACCGTTAAAGGTACCGGCCACAATATCAGCGAAGGCTGCTACGACTAAAATGCAAAATAACCAACAGAAAAGCAAAAACAATTTTTTCCCGGTTTTGCCAATATAGGACTCAATAATATAGCCGATGGTGCGGCCTTTATTTTTTACCGAAGCATACATGGCTGCAAAATCTTGCACGGCGCCAAAAAATACGCCGCCCAGCAAAATCCAAAGCAGCACGGGTAGCCAGCCAAATACCGCCGCCTGTATCGGCCCGGTGATGGGGGCGGCGCCGGCAATGGATGCAAACTGATGGCCGAACACCACGTTGGTATCGGCGGGAACATAGTCTACTCCGTCTTCAAATTCATATGCAGGGGTTTTTGCCTTTGGATCTATGCCCCAAGTTTTGGCAAGATAGCGGCCATAAAATAAATATGCCGCTAAAAGGACTACGATAGCGATTAACATCATAAGCGGACCGTTCAATTTGCTAACCTCCTTGTGCATTAGCTATGGACGTTATCTGGTTTGCGTGCCACAGCATTCTTATGCCCATTTATTGTTGGCTAATTTTAGATATTGAGCCAAATCAAAGCCGGCAAACAATAGGTGTTTGCCGGCATGGCGGTTTGGGTAGGGGATAGGAGACAGAGATATGTCTACCCGGGCCGTTTATTATTTTATCAAAGCGTAAGCGCCTTGTAAACGTTTTTTGTATGCTTGTTTGTCTGCGGGAAAGTGATTCCTGCTATGGGTTTTGTCATAGCCCGATTTTGTTTTGTGATGCTTGGTAGAAATTGTCGAAGACTGCAGGCGGCGGCTATGGTCTAGGGCATGGGAAAACCGGTGTAAAGCTGCCGGTATAGCCAGTCATTTTCTTTTGATGTAGCGCCCGTTAGGGGCTTTTTGTAGGTTTTGTCAGGGGATGGTATATGTATATGTAATCAGGCGTGAAGAATATTAATTATCTTGTAAATGGATGATAAACCATAACGATTTGTCCCTTTGGCTTTCAAAGCGGCGGGCAGTTGCTAGCATATGGAATAGATGTATAGGCTTTTTTAGCAATATTATGCTGATATTTTTGATTATATCAATGTAACGGTTATCGCCTTTTTTTGCTTTGCGCGGAAGGAGGTTTGCCATTTGACCATTGTGATTGGCGCAAATCGCAAGCTGGAGCAAGTGGCATGGAGCCCATTTGCCTCATTGGGCGCTCCACAAAGAATTGCCGTCGGCCCATCCGCACCGCCAATGATACCGATAGATGAGGCGTAGGAATAATTCAGGCCGTTTCCTTTGCCAGGTTGGTTGGGGGGGATATCGCTTTCGAGGGAATCTGTAATGGCAAATTGGCTCTGCGGCAAGTCTGGTTCCAATGAAAAAGTCATAAGGATATAATGGGAGGGAAACGTTGCAAACTGTCCATGTGGATGATGTAATGATTTGAATTCCTGTACGCTTAAAGTATGCTGAATATTGGTCACAGGATTGATAAACGTATGGGTTTCGTTGGCAGCCTTTACGACAAAGGTAGCACCAGGCAAAAAATTTGGCTGATGCGTGACCGTAATTGCCAAGTTTGTTATTTGCCGTTGCTGCGTTGCCGTCCAAGCATATGTGGAACGATAAATGGCCCATCCATCTAGGGGCGACAAATGGTAATGGCTTATGATCTGCGTTGGCAGTTCATCCTCGGTTTCCGTTAGGCTGGGCATATATGTGGTTGCGCAGCTATGTTGCGGTGATAATTCTTCCCCGTTGTCATGGAGCATAAGGCGAAAATGGAACGCCAAGGGATTTTCCGCCGCCATTTGTCGCCGTTGTTCTGGGGTAAAGCTATGTTCGTTTTTCGTGGTAACATGCCATTTTTCTAGAAAACGTTGCATAGACGCTACATCGACGCGCATCAACATATCCACAACTAGGCCTTGCTCACAAATATATAATGAAGGGATATACCATTTTCTGCCTGCCCAGTGAAAATGTTTCTCAATCGCAACTTCCTGACAGGGCATATCTGTATGTTCTTTTGTCCAGAAATTTCCTTCAAAATAAACCGCCCATTGGGAGACAGCCTGTTCATGGGCAATTTGGTCATCAGATTCTACTATGGTTTCTTCCGCTAGCAGATTATAATATTCTTCGCCGTAGGGAATCAAGCGATCATTAAAAGTCTTTTGCAGCTGGCAAATATAAGCGTATGGCTGCTTCAAGGGTGTTAAGCCTGTCTGTTGGGATAAAAGGCGCGCGGCCTCGTTGGTTGCGCCGCAAAGCTGCTCAGCGGTTAAAAAATTTTCAAACTGTTCTTTAGACCATTGCCAGCATTGTTCAATGGCAGCATTTCCATGGCAAGCCAGGAGTAGTCTCAGAAAATCGTCAAAGGATTTGGCAACGGGATGTACATATTTGCCAGGATCGTTCATGGGACTAATGGCAAATACCATTTCACCAAGGCCAGGAATCAAGCAATAGTGAATACCGTCTACGCCGGTCCAACCAATAATTTCCGCTCCCACAGGGGTACAGAAGTAAGAACATAGATCCGCTCTACGTTCAATACCAAAGGCAAGCAAGTCGAATTGCTGATTTTTATATGCTTCATACCTATTCAAGATATCGCTTCCTTTTTTAGCTTTAGGTGAGTCGTTGCAGGCGTTCCCAAGCTGTTGTTATTTTATGGCCCTAAGCTTTTCCTATGCTGCAAATAGATCGATTGCTTATCTTATTTCGTCGTAGTCAAATCTTTCGCGAATGGCGTCAATGGTCTGCTTGTAAAACCCTAGGGGAAAATCAAGACCACTAGCGTTTGCGCCGATCCTTCTTTTCCTGACATAGGCAATCTAGACACAGAAACCGCAGAGGATTGCGTTGCCTTGGCTTAGCTGCAGGGAAAAGAAATAAGTGAAGACGGATCCTGGTCTGCCATACGACAGTCGGATAAGTAGCTGCCAAAACAAGCCGCTATGGTCGCTGGGAGCGGGCTTAAAATGTGGTAAGGGCAGCAGCGTTGCACGACACACGTCCGAAAAGCCGCTAGCAATATTTAAGTATAGATACAGAAATAGCCCCTCGATGTGAAGGGCTATTTCTGTATGAAAGAATGTTTCTTTCCCTGGCGGAGAAGGAGGGATTCGAACCCTCGAGACCCTTTTGAGGCCTACACGATTTCCAGTCGTGCGCGCTCGACCAAACTACGCGACTTCTCCATCCTATAATGCAGCTATAAAAGAGAATACGTTGCATTCGCCTTACGGCCAAAGACATTAACATAGCGTATATTAGCTTAACCATATTCTCACAGCTTATTTATTATACAAAAAAAAATTTCATTTGGCAAGATCTTTTTAAAAATATTTTGTTTTGCCTCGAATGTTTTTGTAAAAATAAACGACTGAGTTTTTCCATGGAAGTAGATCTGTTATGGCATTTCCCTACATTGCCTGACATAGATAGAAAATATATTTGTTTCCCAGACATAGGTGATATATAATAATATTAGCAAATAGCCAAAATGACTGATGATTGAAAAAAACGCTATTCTTTTATTGATGAAAAACGCTTTTCATCTTTGTATAGATAAAATTTGTTGCATAAGGCTATGTGACGGCAGGAGAAAGGGGTAGTGGATATGCCGCGTCCTTGTAAGAGAAGGAGAATATGCGCTTTGCCGGTTTGCCGTTGTTTTGGTCCAATGGATAGTCAAGAGCCGCCGCGGCTTACGGTGCAAATGACTTTAGATGAATTTGAAACCATTCGCTTAATTGATTGGCAGGGATTAACCCAAGAAAAATGTGCGGAGCGCATGAATGTTGCCCGCACTACAGTACAGGCAATTTATACAAATGCTCGGCAAAAGCTGGCAGATTGCCTGGTAAATCGCCGGGAATTATCTATAGAAGGCGGCGAATATCTGCTATGTGATGGCGCGGCTGCCTGTGGTTGTGAAAAATGCCCCAAATGTCCGGGAAAAACAGAGGCACATAGCGGCAGACCATCTTCTTCCGGGGAAAGCAGCGATTGTATACTGCCTCGGAAATAAACAGCAGAATATAGTATTTCCATTAATCGAGAAAATTATTCCGATAAGCAAAGCCCGGTTTTGCCGGACAAGATACGGCAAAACTGGGCTTTCTTTTCATTTATAAGCAATATGCCAATTAAAAAGGTTGCCGTCGTTAATACGGCAACCTTTTTTTACAAAACTATTATTCGGCTTGTTCCGTATGGAGATATTCGTTGAATTCTCCCCGTTTGGTGTAGGTAGTATGCAGCAACTCATGGGATTTATGGCCCAAGGGTTCCAGCAGATATTGGGAATACAGGGCTTGAATATCTTTGTTTTCATGGGATTTACGCAGTTTTTTGCCTTCATCTTCTTCGTAAATACCAGCCATACGCAGTTCTTTCACTTTCTTATCGGTCATTCTGGGCTGACCGCCACCAGCGATGCAGCCGCCGGGGCAACCCATGACTTCGATAAAGTGATAGCCGCCTTCGCCTTTGGCAACCTGTTCCATCAGTTTACGGGCGCCTTCCAAGCCGCTGGTGACGGCGACTTTGGCGGTGAAGCCTTCCAGGAATTTATAAGCGGGCAGGACGTTTTCAAATGTCAATTCAGCCACTTTGATTTGTTCCAAGCCAACGATAGGTGCCACATGGAGTTTGTCAAAAGGCAGTTCCCGACCGGTTACCAATTCGTAAACGGTACGTAAAGCCGCTTCCATTACGCCGCCGGTGACGCCGAAAATATCCGCTGCGCCGGAGGATAGACCCATGGGAGCGTCAAAGTCGGATTCAGGCAGGTTGGCAAAATCGATACCAGCTTCCCGGATCATTCTTGCCAATTCCCGAACTGTCAATACCGCATCCACATTGGGAACGCCGTTGTTGACCATTTCCGGACGGGTGATTTCAAATTTCTTAGCGGTGCAGGGCATTACCGATACCACAAAAATGTCTTTCGGGTCAATACCCAGTTTTTCCGCATAATAAGATTTGATTAACGCGCCTTCCATCATATGCGGGGATTTGCAGGTGGACAGGTGATCCAATTCTTCGGGGAAAGTATGTTCCACGAATTTGATCCAACCAGGACTGCAGCTGGTGATCATGGGCAGAACCGCATTACCACCGGTCAAAGCCGCTTTGGCTCTGGTCAGGAATTCGGTACCCTCTTCCATAATGGTTAAGTCGGCAGCAAAGTTGGTATCG
The DNA here is from genome assembly GCA_949289995.1 of uncultured Peptococcaceae bacterium. Classification (GTDB taxonomy): domain Bacteria; phylum Bacillota; class Dehalobacteriia; order UBA4068; family UBA4068; genus JAILCQ01. The sequence goes on along the minus strand of CASEQE010000015.1, from coordinate 21,716 downwards.
AAAATATCATCGAACAGCAATTCTTTCAAAGCGGTGGCCAGTTTGCCGGTGGTAGCTTTGCCCACGGGCAGGCCAAATTCTTGGCCGATACCCACTCTGACGGCGGGAGCCACTTGCACAACCACCCGTTTGTTCGGATCGTTAATGGCTTTCCATACCGGTTGAATGGCGTCGGTTTCCTGCAGGGCGTTTACCGGGCAGACAGTGACGCATTGTCCACAATAGCTGCAGTCCACGTCCTTCATGGAAAGATCCATGGCCGGGCCGATGACGGTTTTGAAACCACGGTTTTGTGGATTGAGCACGCCCACATGTTGGATCATATTGCAGACGGATACGCAGCGGCGGCACAATACGCATTTAGAAGTGTCTCTGGTGATAGCCGGGGTGATGTCGAGAATGTCCACGGATTTTTCACCTTTGAAACGTGCTTCGGTGATACCCAAAGTTTTGGCTAAATCCTGCAGTTCGCAGCTACCGCTTCTGGGGCAGCTCAAGCAGTCCTGGGGATGGTTGGAAAGAATCAATTCACACATAACTTTGCGGGCATGGCGGGCTCTGGCGGAATTGGTGTGAATCACCATACCTTCTTTAACCTTAACCATACAGGAGGCCATTAAGGTACGGGCGCCTTCTACTTCGACCATGCACATACGGCAACCGCCGTATTGATGGATACCTTCCAAATAGCACAGGCTGGGAATATAAATATTGTTTTCCTTGGCAGCCTGGATAATCGTTTTGCCTTCTTCAACGGAGATCGCTTTACCGTTGATCGTGATATTTACCATATTAGCCATTTTTTCACCTCCTACTTTCTGTCGCAGCGGAGGCAACGGGTAGCTTCCGCAACAGCGTTTAGTTTACGGTAACCTTGAACAACTTCCCGGAAGCCTTGTTTACGCTTTTCGGGAGAGAGAACTTCCATCGGGAAGCGTTTGTATTCCGCAGGATCGTCATCCACGGCGCCGGCAGGAATCTCAATTTCTTCGCCTTTGTTGAGAATTCCGTTACCGCCCAGATATAAATCGATGCTGGAAGCGGCTTTTTTACCATCGGCGATAGCGGTAATGGCCGTATCGGAACCCCGGGCCACGTCGCCGCCGGCGAATACGCCGTCCAAAGAGGTCATCAAATTGTTACGATCGGTAATTAAGGAACCCCAAGCGGTCATGTTGACATCATCTTTGCTGATGAAGGGGAAGTCGGAGTGCTGGCTAATGGCAGGAATAATCATATCCGCTTCCAGGAAGAATTCGGAATTTTCCAGTTTTATGGGTTTGCGGCGTCCACCGTTATCAAATTCGCCCAATTTCATCTTGACGCAATCCATACCTTTGACTTTGCCGTTTTCGCCGACGAAGCGAATCGGAACGGTCAAGGGCAGCAGTTCGATACCTTCTTCCAGAGCTTCGGCGATTTCCCGTTTGTCGGCGGGCATATCGTCTTGGCTACGACGATAGACGATGGTGACTTTATCCGCGCCCAGACGGACGGCGGTACGGGCAGCGTCGATCGCGGTATTACCGCCGCCGATCACGACAACCTTTTTGCCAACTTTGATTCGTTTGCCTAAGGTCACGTCATGGAGGAAGTTAATACCATAGAATACGCCTTTCAAATCTTCGCCTTCCACGCCGGCTTTGTTGGGGAATTGGGTACCGGTGGCTACATAAACCGCGTCGTAATTATCCCGCAGGTCTTGGAAGGAGATATCCTTACCCACTTCGCAGTTGAGTTTAATGTTAACGCCTTCCTGACGAATCAATTGGATTTCATGCTCCAATACGTCGTTGGGCAGACGGTATTCGGGAATACCATAGGACAAAACGCCGCCGGCGAAGGGTTGGGATTCGTAAACGTCTACATCGTAGCCGATACGGACCAGGTAATAACCGCAGGTCAGGCCAGAGGGGCCAGCACCGATAATCGCAACTTTTTTGCCTTTTTTGGGGAATACGATATCGGTGGTGAATTTTTCTTCATGGCTCATGGCATAATCGGCCACGAAACGTTTCAAGTCGCAAATTGCCAAAGCTTCGTCTCTTTGGCCGCGACGGCATTTGGATTCGCAGGGGTGGGTGCAGATACGGCCGCAAACCGCCGGGAAAGGATTTTCTTGGCGGATCAGGCGATACGCATCCATAAATTTGCCGTCCTGAATCAGCGCCATGTAACCGGGGACGTTGACGCCGGCAGGGCAAGCATTCTGGCAGGGAGAAATGAACATCGTGGAGCATACGCCAGCCACGCAATGTTTGTCCAGAATATGTTCTTCGTATTCATGACGGAAATTCTTCAAAGTAGAGAGAATGGGGTTGGGCGCGGTTTGGCCCAAGCCGCACATAGCCGTATCTTTAATGGTGTAGGACAATTCTTCCAAAGCCGCAATATCTTCCTCCGTGCCTTCGCCTTTGGTGATTCTTTGGAGAATTTCCAACATCCGTTTGGTACCCAAGCGGCAAGGCGTGCATTTGCCGCAGCTTTCATCTTGGATGAAGTCCAGGAAGAAACGGGCGGTATCCACCATGCAGGTGTCTTCGCTCATGACGATCAAACCGCCGGAACCCATAATCGCTCCAAGGGCGGTCAGGGATTCATAATCCACGGAAGTGTTCAAGTATTCTTTGGTTAAGCAACCGCCGGAAGGTCCGCCTACCTGTGCAGCCTTAAAGCGTTTGCCGCCCCGGATACCGCCGCCGATTTTATAGATCAAATCGCCCAAGCTGATACCCATGGGAACTTCTACCAAACCGGTATTGACGATATCGCCGGCCAAAGCGAAAACTTTCGTACCTTTGCTCTTGCCAACGCCATAGGAAGCGAACCAGTCGGCGCCTTTGTTGATGATGGCAGGCACGTTGGCGTAAGTTTCCACGTTATTGATAATGGTGGGGCAACCATACAAACCGCGTTCAAAGGGGAAGGGCGGTTTTTGTTTCGGTTCGCCGCGTTCGCCTTCTACGGAGGCCATCAAAGCGGTTTCTTCGCCGCAGACGAAAGCGCCGGCGCCAATACGGATTTCCAGATCAAAACTAAAGTTGCTACCGAAAATGTTTTTGCCCAAAATGCCTTGTTTACGGGCTTCGTTAATCGCATCGCCCAAACGTTCTACGGCGATGGGGTATTCAGCGCGGACATATACATAACCCATGTTGGCGCCGATGGCGTAGCCGCCCAGCATCATGCCTTCGATAATGCCATGGGGATCGCCTTCCAATAAGCTTCTGTCCATGAATGCGCCGGGATCGCCTTCGTCGGCGTTGCAGACGATGTATTTTTGATCGCCTTTGGCGTTCATGCCGGCTTCCCATTTTACGCCGGTGGGGAAGCCGCCGCCGCCACGGCCGCGCAAACCGGATTTTTTCACTTCTTCAACGACTTCCGCCGGGGTCATAGAAGTCACTGCTTTGGCAATGGCCGCATAACCGTCTCTGGCGATATAGTTGTCAATGGAAGCAAAGTCGATTTTACCGCAATTGCGCAAAGCGATTTGCACTTGTTCTGCAAAGAAAGGAATATCTCTCAGATGGGGGATATGCCGTTGCAGGTTGTTGTCATAGAATGTATAGTCGGCTAAGATTTTGCCGTCGATAATATGGGATTCGACGATTTCGTAGGCTTTTTTAGCGGTTACTTTGGTGTAGAATACGTCATCCGGCTCAATATAAATGACCGGACCCACGGCGCAAGTACCCATACAACCGGTGAAAACCACGTCTACCGTCTCGTCCAGTTGGTTTTCTTTCAGGCATTGAACCACCGCGTCTCTGGTTTGAATGCAATTCGAAGAAATACAACCGCCGCCGCCGCAGACATAGATGCGTTGTTTGTATTCGGCTTTTCTTTCATTAAAGGATTTTTTAATGTTTTCTAAATCCTGAATAGTTTTGATACTCACGGGTTCACCTCCACTCAAATTTAATATTTAGCCAGCAATTTTTCCAGCTTATCGGGATTCACTTGCTGATGGACGTCATCGTTGATCATGATGACGGGAGCCAAACCGCAAGCGCCCAGGCAACGGGTAACCTCGATGGAGAATTTTCTGTCTTCGGTCAATTCGCCAGGTTTAATTCCCAGGATTTCCTGAAGCCGGTCCATAATTTTCTGGCCGCCCCGTACATAGCAAGCGGTACCCATACATACTTTAATGGTATTGTCGGCTTTGGGAGTGGTGGAAAAGAACGCGTAGAAAGATACGACGCCGGAAATCATCGACAAGGGCATATTCATTCCTTCGGCGATTACTTTCTGTAGGGAAAGGGGTAGATAGCCGTAAATGTTCTGGGCTGCGTGCAGAACTTTAATCAAACTGCCGGGTTGATCTTTATATGTATCGATCACTTCGGCGATTGCAGCCATTTTTTGTCTTTCTTCTTCCGCCTCATCATACACTTCGCGGACGGGAGCTTTTTTGGTTTCCTCGCTCATTTTTTACCTCCTAACAAAATGTTAAATTCCCTCTCTTGCAAAAACCAGTCCAAAATCACCTCTCTGTATATTATAAATGTGCAATGGAAAACAATAATAATCAAAATCTTTGCTTCGACAAAATGATAGCGTATATGAAAAAAACTGCGTCGCGAAAGACTCGCAACACAGTTTTCCCTTACCATAGCTGGTATGATAGTAGCTGGTCACAGCCTATTCGCCAATGATAAAAATAGTTTTAAGCTATTGGTGAAACAAGTAAAACATAAGAAACTGTAACGAAGCAAACAATTTTTTTATTCTGTTCCATAAATAACTATACAGAAAATCTTAGCTTTTGTCAACCGCCTATTGTTGGAAAGGGCTTGTTTTTTGTATTGTTTTGAATATTAAGAATTTTCTGTTTAAATGTGGTTGTAGCTGCTCTGTTTGCGGTATTATCGCTATACTTTCGCGCTATATTCATAAGAAAAAGGCGCCGTCGGAAGCGGCGGCGCCTTTGCTTAATGCTTTGTAATTTGTCTTATATTGCAACATATCTTGCGCCGGAAAATTGTTGCATACGTTACAGCCTGTGTTAGCGTCTCAGGCCAAGGCTGGTGATGATTTTCCGATAGCGATCAATGTCCTTGGATTTTAAATAGTTCAACAGACTGCGGCGGCGACCAACCATTTTTAACAGGCCGCGGCGGCTGTGAAAGTCTTTTTTGTGCACTTTCAGATGTTCAGTTAAGTGATTGATTTGATAGGAAAGAATGGCGATTTGTACTTCCGGAGAACCGGTATCACCTTCATGGGTTTGATATTTGGCAATGATTTCCTGTTTTACTGCCGTATCCATCATAATAAAACCTCCTTAATTTTTATATTCACCCATGTCCGAGAGTGCGCCGGAGTCGCTTCAAACCCAGGCAAGGGCAAGACGTACAACAAATCAATTATACACTAGATAATTGGTTTTGGCAAGTGGCAATCGGCTTTCTGAGTTGCCAAAAACAGGCGGGCATTGCGGCTGTCTTGGTCGATTTGTTGCTGCAACTGTTTCATGCCGGCAAAGCGTTTTTCCGGTCGCAAAAAACTACCCAGCGCCACTGTGATTTCCTCTCCATATAATTCTAAATGACGGTCAAAAATATGCGCTTCCAACAGCGGTTTGTTTTCTCCGCCTATTGTAGGTTTATAGCCAAAGTTGACCACGCCGTCGAAGGACTGGCCGCGATAAACGATGCGTGCGGCATATACCCCTAAAGGCGGCATAACCAAGTCTTCCTGGGGAGCCACATTGGCGGTTGGAAAGCCGATGGTGCGTCCCAAACGGTTGCCGGTGATGACCGTCCCGCTTATGCTATACCAATAACCGAGCATGGCATTGGCTGCCTCCAAATTGCCTTTGGCCAAATGATTACGAATGGCTGTGGACGATATCGGGCCAAATTCTCCGGCGATTTCACCGACAATATGCACTTCCATGCCGGCAGCTTGTCCCAATTGCTGCAAAGTGGCCGCGGTGCCATGACCATGGGCGGCAAAAGTGAAGTTGTAACCCACTACCAAGCTTTTGGCATGTAATTTTGTTTGCAGAACTTCTTTGAAAAATTCTTCCGGCGATGCATTCATCAAACGCCGGTCAAAAGCCAGGGTAATTAAAGCATCGGCATGATATACATCACAGATTAAGTGTTTTTTTTGTTGATCGCTGCTTAATAGCGGCGGCGCTTGCCCGCAAATAACAGTGAGAGGATGAGGAGAAAAAGTCAAAGCGGCAGTGCGGCCGCCATGTTGTTTTTTTTGCTCTGCCAAATTTTGCAGCAGAGCTTTGTGCCCCAAATGTACGCCGTCAAAATTGCCGATGGCTACAGCCTGAAACCCTTTTTCCTTGGGGGGCGGCGGCGGTTGCAATACTTTTTCTGGCTGTAATGCATACATGCCGTTTCCTTGGGGTAGGATTGACCCCATAGCCAAAAGATTATCGGCTGCGTCTTCTATGCGATATAGCGGAGCAATGGTTTTTGGCGGATGAATAGGGGTGGGATTGCCGTAGAGTATGGTTTGCCGCTGGCTGGCATTTATGGTAAATGCAGGAATGTGCCCCAGTGGGTAAGAACAGGGCAATAAAAAGGAATGATCTGCTGCTTCGGCCATTGCAGCAATTTCATCAATCGTATAGGCTTGTTCCAAGTGAAATACACCCACTTGTATACGATATAGTTCCGCTACATGGCCGCCAGTTCCAAATATGCAGCCTAAATCATGGGCCAGGGAACGAATGTAAACCCCTTTGCCACAGCGAATACGCAAGGTGGCTCTGGCCTGCTGGCCGGGGTGAAAATCAATCAATTGCAAATCTTCGATATGCACAGGCCGAGGTTGCATGATCACTTGCTCTCCCCGACGCATCCGTTTATATGCGGCTACCCCGCCTTGTTTCAATGCGGATATGGCAGGCGGGGTTTGCATAATATCGCCGCAAAACTGCGGTAGAACGTTTTGCAAATGCGCGGCGGTTAAAAAAGAGGCGTCTTTTTCAGCAAGCGTTTTCCCAGCGCCGTCATAGGTATCGGTTTCTACGCCAAAAATCATTTCCGCTTGATAGGTTTTATCATTGGCGGTTACATATTCCGTTAGCCGAGTGGCAGAGCCCAGAGCGATTGGCAATACGCCTTGAGCTGCCGGATCTAAGGTGCCGCAATGCCCGGCTTTAACTCGGAGTAAACGTTTTATAGCGGATACGGCGTTTTGCGAAGAAGGTCCTTTGTCTTTATTCAAATTAATAAAACCGTCCATCATTTATCGCTTAATCCACTCCTGTTTTTTTATGAAGTTTGTTTAATCTGTTGCAAATAATGTTCTACCGTTGCGATCAGCAAAGCGGATTCTGTTTGCAAGTTGCCGTCCCTTCGGCAACCGGCGGCTTGTTGATGACCGCCTCCGCCTAGACGGCGGGCCAGCTGATCAACTGGATAACCGGGACGGCTGCGTAAGCTTACTTTCAGATAGCCCTCATGTTCTTCTATAAGCATGCCGATTTTGACGCCGGCGGTGAGCAGGGTGAAATTTACGATATTGCTGGCTTCTGCATAGTTGGCTGCTCGAAAATCATCCCGGGTTAGAACGCTGTAGCAAAATTGGCCGTTGCAGCCATATTCCAGTTTTTGCAGGGCTTGTTTCAATAAATGCATATTGCCTTTGCTGCGGCTTTCATATAGCGCTATGCGTATTTGTTCGATGTCTACCAAAGGACGTAGCCAGGCTGCTTGGGACAGGGTACGGCTTTGGGTGCTACCGAAGCGGAAACATCCGGTATCCGCCGCTAAGGCGGTATATAAGGCTGTGGCGGTAGGAACATCCGGTTGAATATCCGCTTGTTGCAACAAGGCGGCGACGATTTCGCCACAGGCCGCGGCCTGGGGTTCAATGATCGCCAGTTCTCCCTGGAAATGGGCGGTTTGATGATGATCAATGCAATATCGAGGAATGTCGGTTTGCAAATAATCTGCCAGCCAGTTCCCTGTGCGGTTAAGAGCGCAGCAATCCACCATTAAAATGCCTTGGGGAACAATATCTATTGCCTGGGGGCGAATGATTTTGTTTAGGCCCGGCAAAAAATTCAGGTAGTCGGCTGGGGAATCCTGGGTGATTAAACGCCAGTTTTTCTCTTGTCCATGAAAGGCGAAGTATAGCCCTAATAAGGAGCCTAAACAATCCCCATCTGGTTCGATGTGTCCGACAAGCAACAAATTACGCTGGGTTTGTAGAATTTCAATCATTTGTCGGTATAATTGGTTCACGATTCTTTATAGACCCCTTCCTCTATTGGCGGACGGCCCTGGGCGGCTGCCTCGTCGGCTTGAATTTGCTTATTAATTTTATCGATCATCGCCACGCCGTAGGCGATACTTTGATCTACATAGAAATACAGCTCCGGAACAGCTCTGGTTTTTAACCGTTTGGCCAGTTCCCGGCGAATATATCCTTTGGCTTTATCCAAAGCTTGCACAATATCCTGTTCTGCAATTTCCACGCCGGCCATAGGACTGAGATACACCCGGGCAGAACAACCGTCGGGGGCGATATCAATGGAGACCACTGAAAGTTGGGTCAAGCGGGGATCCTTGATTTCGCGGCTGAGTATCGAGGCAATTTCTTTTTGCAATTCTCCCGAAAGCCGGCCTACGCGACGACTAACCATGGTGGCTATGCTCCTTTCTCAAGCAATATACAGGGAAGAAAAAACGGCCCGGCTCTTGTTTTCTCCGGGCCGTTTTTAATTTACAGTTTTCGCTCAATTTCTTCCATGATGAAGGCTTCAAACGTATCGCCTTCTTTAATATCATTAAAGTTTTCTAAACCGATGCCGCATTCAAATCCTTGTAGCACTTCTTTGGCATCGTCCTTAAACCGTCGCAAACTGCTGATTTTATCTTCGGCAATAACAATGTTATCGCGAATTACACGAATTTGGGCATTGCGGCTAACTTTGCCTTGGGTGATATATGCACCGGCAACCATACCGGCTTTGGGCACTTTAAATACTGCCCGTACTTCCGCGTGGCCGATAATGTTTTCTTTGTATTCCGGCGCCAATAGGCCGCTCATGGCTTTTTTAATATCTTCCAGTGCATCATAAATTACGCGGTAGAGGCGTATATCCACATTTTCGCTTTCCGCTGCGGTTCGGGCTGCGGCGGGAGCGACGATATTGAAGCCGAGAATGATAGCGTTGGAGGCGGCAGCCAACATTACATCGCTTTCGGAAACGCCGCCTACGCCGGAGTGGATAACATTGACTTTGACTTCGTCGGTATTGAGCTTGTATAAACTTTGGGTCAGAGCTTCTACCGAACCTTGTACGTCGGCTTTTACCACCAAATTCAATTCCTGAATTTCTCCTTCGGCGATTTGTTTAAACAAATCGTCCAGGCTGACTCTAGCCGTTTTGTGCAGTTCTTCCTCCCGCTTCTTGCTCTGCAGCCGGGCGGCTACCGCACGGGCGTCTTTTTCATCCTTCACCGCTACGAAAATTTCGCCAGCCGGCGGTACTTCGGAAAAGCCCAATATTTCTACGGGCATTGAAGGGCCTGCGTGACGCACTTTGTTGCCTTTGTCATCGCTCATCGCCCGCACTTTGCCGAATACTGCGCCGGCCAAAATATTGTCGCCGGAATGTAGGGTTCCTTTCTGTACCAATAGGGTTGCCACCGGTCCCCGGTTTTTATCCAATTTGGCTTCTACTACAGTACCCCGGGCTTGCCGATTGGGATTGGCTTTTAATTCGTTGACGTCGGCTACCAGTAGAATCATTTCCAGCAGGTTTTCCAAATTGATTTTGGCTTTGGCAGAAACGTTTACCATTACCGTATCCCCGCCCCATTCTTCCGGTACCAAACCATGTTCCATCAGTTCCTGTTTAACTCGGTCGGGATTGGCTCCTGGTTTGTCGATTTTGTTGATGGCGATGATAATCGGTACGCCGGCGGCTTTAGAGTGGTTAATGGCTTCAATGGTTTGGGGCATTACGCCGTCATCCGCCGCTACGACGATGATAACAATATCCGTAACTTGGGCGCCTCTGGCCCGCATGGCGGTAAATGCCTCGTGGCCGGGGGTATCCAAAAAGGTGATTTTTCTGCCTTTGATTTCCACCTGATAGGCGCCGATATGCTGGGTAATGCCACCGGCCTCGGTGCTGATTACATTGGTATGCCGGATTGCATCCAGCAAAGAGGTTTTGCCGTGATCTACATGCCCCATAATGGTGACTACCGGCGGACGCAGTTGCAAATCTTTTTCATCATCCAGGGTATCGTCAAGAATCATGGCGGCTTTGTCTTCTTTTACTTCTACAGTGACGCCAAATTCATCCGCCAAAAGAATCGCGGTGTCGGAATCGATTTCCTGATTGATGGTGGCCATAATACCCATGGTAAACAGCTTTTTAATAATTTCGCCAGCGGTTTTGCCCATGGTTTTTGCCAATTCGCCTAAGACTACGGTTTCGCCAATGGTGATTTTTTTCGGCGTTACTGGCGGCATCACCATTTTTGCTTCTTTTTTATTCTTGCTATCTTTACGGTTTGCCTTATTTTTATTGAAATTCTTATTGCCCCGTTGTTTTTCTTCCGCCGAAGCTTTTTCCAATACCATATCTTTTACCGACGGTTTTTTGGGATTGGGACGGTAATTGGCCGAAGGTTTTTCCAAAATAGGCGCGTTCATAGACATACCGCCCATGCTTTTACCGCCGTGTCCTCGTTTATTTTGTTCTTTACGATAATTGTTTTGGCTTTCCTCGTCTTTATCCTTGCCATAGCCGCCGTCCCGGCGATAGCCGCCGCTTTGGTTGCTTTGTCCGTCCCGGCGATAGCCGCCAGTCTGGTTATTCTGCCCATCCCGGCGATAGCCGCCAGTCTGATTATTCTGCCCATCCCGACGATAGCCGCCAGTTTGGTTATTCTGCCCATCCTGGCGATAGCCGCCGCTTTGGTTGCTTTGTCCGTCCCGGCGATAGCCGCCGCTTTGGTTGCTTTGTCCGTCCCGGCGATAACCGCCGGTTGGGCTTTCTTGGCCTGTGGAAGCGGCGGTTTTGACGCCGGTTTCCTTGGGCGATGGCAAAGACGGGGAAGATGCGGCGGTCTGTTCTTGGGTAGCGGGCGCCGCTTTGGTTGGAGCGGAGGAAATGGGTTGGTCTTCGTTGATGGGGGAATTATGGTCTGCAGCAGGTTTGTTTGAAGCTTCTTGGGTGGTTTTCTCTATGGCGGCTGCGGTTGGTTGTTGTACGGTGGTAGATTGTGCTTGTGGTTTATCTTTGTCCGTAGGTTGCCGTAATGGGGCGGTAGGTGTTGCGGGAGCCTGTATCTCTTTATTAACCGCCGTTTGTTGCACTGGCGCTGGTTGCGCAGCAGGTTGTTGCGCAGCAGGTTGTTGCGCCGCAGGCACAATGGTAGTAGATGATGTGTTAGAAGTGGCGATATTGGCGGCGGTTTTGCTTTCGCTGGCATTTACCGCTGCCGGTTGTTCCAAATCGCCGTTTTCGAGAGATTGCTCTTGTTCTACTACCGCTTTGGGAATCCGTTTGACCCGGGGTACAAAGCTTTCGTTTGACGTTTGCGTTACGCTTTCTTTACCCGATCTCGCTAAAAAATTGCGAATCATATCCGCTTCTTCGTTGCTGATGCTGCTCATATGACTTTTGACGTCAATGCCCATTTTATGCAACTTACGAACGATATCCTTGCTTTCTACCGACAACTCTTTCGCCAGTTCATATATTTTTACTCTTGCCAAACCAACCAACTCCTTAACCCTGTTTCGCTTCATATATTTTAATTCTCTATTGTATGCCCGAGAAATTTAACCTGATATAATGGTTTTGCGAATTGCAGCAGCCAAACCTTCGTCCAAAACCGCCGCCGCTCCGCGGGGGCTTTTACCCACGGCTTTTCCCAATTCGCTTTTGTTTTTCCAGTAGATGAAGGGCGTATCGCCCCGCAAGAGCAACAGTTCTTCTTTTACCTGAGGCGCAGCATCGGCCGCTAACACCAACAAAAAAGCGTCGCCTTGCCGCAAAGCTTTAGCGGCCGCCAAATCGCCGGCTGCCAGTTTGCCGGCTTTTTGTGCAATTCCCAAATATCCGCTGATTTTACGCTCTATCTGTGGCGAATATGCAGTATTTTCCAGAGTATGCATATCTGTTTTGTTCATAGATTATTCTTTGCGGCGATTTGCCGGCATATCCTCCGTTATTTCCGGCGCCGTTGGTTCTGCCAGAGATAGCTGTTGCCAAATTTCCGCCGGAATTTTTGTTTTCAACGCTTTTTCCATGATTTTACCTTTGGCGGCTTTTTTTAAGCAAGCCGGAGTCCGGCAAATATAGGCGCCCCGACCGGCCATCTTGCCGCTGTCATCAATGCGAATTTCCCCCTCCGGCGTCCGTACCAATCGGATTAAATTACGTTTATCTTTCATCTCCCGGCAGGCTACGCACATCCGTTCCGGCCTTTTTTTGATTTGCGCCATGGTCTTCCTTTCTATTATAACATGGTTTGCTCTTGTTCGTCCGCGTTTTCTTGTAGTATATCCGCATGTTCTTGTAAAATATCCTGATTTTCTATAGGTTGCTTTGCTTCCTGTTCTAGTTCTTCTTGAGTCGGGGCGTTTTCTGCCGTCGTTTGTTCTGGCCCGGCGGCGTTCAATTCCGCCATTTGACTTTCGCTTTTGATGTCGATCTTCCATCCGGTCAAGCGTGCGGCCAATCTTGCATTTTGGCCTTCCTTGCCAATTGCCAAGGACAGTTGATAGTCAGGCACCACTACCCGGGTGAATTTTTCCTTGTCATCTATTTCTACGGATACGCATTTGGCAGGGGATAGGGCGTTGCTCACATAAACCGCCGGATTTTCATCCCAGCGGATCACTTCGATCTTTTCGCCGGCCAATTCGTTGACCACCGATTGTATCCGCATACCTTTGGCGCCGACGCAAGCGCCCACCGGATCTACGTTTTCATTTTTGCTATATACGGCGATTTTGGAGCGCCAGCCCGGCTCCCGAACGACCGATTTGATTTCCACTGTACCGTCGGCGATCTCTGGAACCTCTTGTTCCAACAGACATTTGAGCAATCCGGGATGGGTGCGGGAAACCATGATTTGCGGTCCTTTGGTGGTGCGCCGTACTTCCAAAATATACACTTTAATCCGTTCGCCCTGATAATAGGTTTCCCGGGGAATTTGTTCCGAAGGCGCCAAAAGAGCTTCGGTTTTATCTAGATCTATATATACATTTTTTCCTTCAATACGCAAAACTGTGGCAGTGACAATATCATCCTTGCGGGTGGCGTATTGATCATAAACCAGATTGCGTTCCGCTTCCCGGATTCGTTGTACCACCACATGTTTGGCGGTTTGGGCGGCAATACGACCGAAGGAACGGGGCGTAACTTCCGATTCAAACACGTCGCCGATTTCAAAATCCGGGTCGAAGGTTTGGGCTTCCGCCAAAGATATTTCCGTGCGGTCATCGCTTACTTCCTCTACTACGGTTTTTCGATATAGCACATGGATATCGCCGTTGCTTTTATTAATTTCCACGCGCACGTTTTGGGATGAACCATAATGCTTTTTATAGGCGGAAATCAAGGCCACTTCTATGGCTTCCAGCAAAACGTCGGCATCAATGCCACGCTCTTTTTCCAAATCTTTTAAGGCTTCGATAAATTCGATATTCATGGTTGTTCTCTCCTTATTAAATTGAGCGTTTGTGAGCCGATTTTCGGCTGGCCGCGGTTTAGAAAGAAATGCGCAGATGGGCTTTGGACACTTGGGCCAGAGGAAAGGCAAAAGTTTGCCCGTCTACATCGATTTGGACCTGATCGTCCGCCAGGCCGATCAACCGGCCGTCGATTTGTTTTTTCCCCTGCCAGGGGGCATATAAATGAAGGGTAACGTCATGGCCGGCATAGCGTTGAAAATCGGCGGCTCGTTTTAGCGGGCGCTCCAATCCTGGGGAAGAAATTTCCAAATAATAACTTTGTTTGATTAAATCGGCTTCGTCTAAAATCGGATCCAAAGCATTGCTGACCGTTTCGCAAAGTTGGTGATCTACCGGCATATCCGGGCGATCGATGTAAATGCGCAAAAAATGGCTGCCTGCTTCGGCAACAAATTCTACGTCAATCAGCTCTGCGCCGTTTTCCGCAACCGGTTGTTCCGCCAATTGCCAAATATCCCTTTCGATTTGGCTATAATTACAGATAATACCCTTTTTTTTCGCCATATCTTGCCTCGCAAAAGAAAAAGTGGGGTTACCCCACTTGTCAAAAAAACGCCTACTATTATTAGCTTACCATAAGTTTTATGAAAAAGCAAATACTTTTATTCATAAAAAAGTTTTCGCCGGCAAAAAAACCCAGGATTGCCTTGCCGTTGCGGCGGCTGTATCGTCGGCAACAATCTGGGCAAAGAAAAGATATGGTTTATCCTTGCCGCCGCGGGCAGGCTGTCATATAGGGGCGTATTTTCATTGGATTGTTTATGCCTGTAGACGGATGGGTGTTCCCGCGACATATTTGGCGCAAATTTCTCGTTCGTCGCCAAGATAAAACAGCTTTTGCCAGCGTTGTGCTAGCGTTTCGCCGGGTAGACGTATCCGGCTATCGTCCAACGTCACAACGTCGGCGGCAAAGCCGGGAGAAAAGGCGCCGGTTTTGCCAAAGAAGGCGCCGCCGCCTCGGGTGGCCAAATAGAAGGCTTCTTCCAGGCTTAGTGCGGATTCTTCTGCTGTTTGCCGCTGTAGCAACTTGGAACAGGCCACGGCCTGAGCGGTAAGGCCGAGCAGATTCATACTGTGTCCGGCGCCGATATCGCTGCCTAGCCCCATGGGTATCCCCGCATCCAACATGCGTTTAACCGGGGCGATGCCGCTGGCCAAATTGGCGTTTGATGAGGGACAATGGGCGATAAACGTTCCCGTCTGACGCAAAAGCTCTTGTTCTTGCGGTTGCAAATATAGACAATGGGCCATAATGGCCGGGGTATGGGCAGACAATAGGCCAAACTGGGCGTATACCCCGGCATAATGGGGGCTTTGGGGATACAATTGACGTACCCAAGCCACTTCGTCCAGATTTTCGCTTAAATGGGTTTGTACGGGCAAATGTTGCGTTTGGGCCAATTGGCCTAAGCGGCGCAGCAAATCCGGAGAACAGCTAGGAGCGAAACGGGGGGTAAGGATCGGTTTTACCCGGCGGTAATTGCGGTCGGCAACTTCCGTCAGCCATTGGCGGGTATTGGCCGCGGCCTGAGCCGCTCCGGTTTCCCGCAAGAAATCCGGACAATTGCAATCCATATTTACTTTGCCCACATAGGCGATCAAGCCGCTTTGCTCCAGCATATCCATTAAACATAGGCTGGCCGGGATATGTATCGTGGCAAAAATGCAGGCGCGGGTAATCGCTCCGCGTATGAGTTCCCGGCAAAAGGCTGCGTATATGGTACGAGCATAGTGCAAATCGGCAAATTTGCCTTCTTGGGGAAAGGTGTATTTCTCCAACCATTGCAGCAATTCCAAATCTAAACCCAAACCGCGATTGGCATACTGGGAAGCGTGTAAATGTAAATCTACAAAACCGGGAACGATAATTTTATCGCCGTAATCGATTACAGGCACATGGCGGTAGCAGTCGGGTAATTGCGCAAAAGTCCCCACGCACAGTCCTTGTTCAATCAGTAGATAGCTATTGGGATGAAAACGTGTCCGTTTATTGTGGTCACAGTCGATGAGATGGCCTTTTAAAGCAAAGATGGAATGCATGATCGGCCCTTCTTTCTTTAAAGCGATATGGTTATTCGTCCGTAGCGTTTAGCGGTAAATACGTATGGATCGAGTAGCCTTGTCCGTCGGTACGGACGGTAATGGATCCATGAATATCGGTTCGATACAAAGTGGCTCGTTCCTGCAAAGCCTGGGTTACTTCCAAGGCGGGATGTCCATAGCTATTATTAGCGCCGACGCTGATGATTGCCGCTTGCGCTTGGCAAGCATCGTAAA
Source organism: uncultured Peptococcaceae bacterium (assembly GCA_949289995.1). GTDB lineage: Bacteria > Bacillota > Dehalobacteriia > UBA4068 > UBA4068 > JAILCQ01. The sequence continues at coordinate 5,735 of CASEQE010000015.1, read as the reverse complement.
ACGCCGCATCGTAACCATCCACGCTGCCGTGATGTGGGACTTTGACGATTTCCGCCGATAAATCGTAGCTTTCGGCGGCTTGCAGTAGCTGCGCCGCTGGGGCATCGCCGGTGAAGAGAAAATCGATTTGGCCTATGCTTAGTTTACAAATTAAGGATAACGCGTTGCCGCTTAGACGGAAATCGTCCTGATCAGGCCCGTATATTTCTAAAACCGCGCCGGAAAAGTTCAATTTATCCCCGGCGATTACCGGTATGATATGGCAACCTTGCTTTTCCGCCGTATCCAGCAGCAATTGTTGTTGTGCGGTATCGTCGCCTAGGGAAACGATCAAATTTTTTACCGGTAGCGATTGCAGCACGCTAAGCAAACCGTCCATATGATCCCCGTGGGCGTGGCTACAAACCATGTAATCGATTTCGCCGATTCTTTGGCTTTTCAAATAGGGCAGCAAAATATTTTCTCCCACGCTGCCCGGCGAATAGTCTTTGCCGCCGCCGTCGATTAACAATACCTGGCCTTGGGCCAAACGTACTACCGTACAATCGCCTTGCCCCACGTCGAGAAAGGTCGCCTGGGTTACCCCGTCGCTGGCCCCGGCATCCGCCAGGGCATTGGCCATAGGCAAGGGAAGAATCGTAAAAACAAGAGTCAAGACCGTCAAGGCGGCAACTCGTAGCCAAACTTTGTTTTTCAGCGCCCAAGCCGCCGCCAGCAAAAGCGCGTAATATCCCCCGGCCAGCCCAGGGGATATGGCGCCGGTTAGCGAGAACATACCCGGCAACTGGCTGCACCAGGCGACGGTTTGATGGCAACACTCCAACATCCAACATACCGGTTCTAAGAGATAGGAGGTGGCCAGGGGACTGAAACAAGCGGCGACGCTGGCAAACAAAGCGGCAATCACGGTAATCGCCGCCATCAGCAATACCAACGGCGAAAATAACCAACCTAGCCAGGTCACGTGGAAAAAGTAATAGCTAATCAACGGCAGGATCCCTAAAGAGGCGGCCCAGGAAAGAGCGAAGCTTTCCTGGAAAAACCGGGGCAAAAAAGCCAGTAACTTTTGAAACGTTTGCGCGAAAAGAAAAATCCCCGCTACCGCAGCAAAAGAAAGCTGAAATCCCGCGTCGGCCAACCATAAAGGTCGGTAAATCAAACATAGCAATGCGGCGGCGGATAAGGTGGTAAAGCCGTCGCTTTGTTCTCCCAACGCTTGTGCCAATAACAATAGAAACGCCATAATAGCGGAGCGTAGAACCGACGCCGTAGGCCCGGTAAGGGAAATATAAAATAACAATAATATGGAGGAAAAGCATAAACGCCACCAGCGGCGAGCAAAACCCCGTCCGGCTAGGGCGCAGGCTAAGGCGACAACAAAACCGACATGTAGGCCGGATACGGCGAAAGCGTGCAGAGAGCCGGATAAAGATAGGGCTTCTTTGGTTTGATAATCCAATCCCTTTTTATCGCCAAGAAAGATGCCCTTTAATAAATCGGCGGTGTCCTGGGGCACATAGGCGAGGGCTTCATCCAACCGTTGTCTAAGAAAAGCGCCGAATTTCCACAAAGAGAAGGAAGAACCTGATGACAGCACGACGATTTGATCGTCTTCGCTGCAAAATATACTGGCGGCTATGCCCTGGCGCCGCAAATAGTCCTGATAATCGAAAGCGTTAACGTTGCCGTTGCTTTCCATTTGGCTGACTTTTCCGCTAATTTGCAAATACCCGCCTGGGGGAATAGCCGCTTCCGCCGTCGCATAGATATAAACGTCGCCGCCTTGATAAGGGGCGCCGTCGATGGTATCCACGGCCAAACGCAGCCTTTGGCCGTCGCCGTCTACGTAGGGAATATCGGCTACCCGTCCCTGCAAAACCACCTGTTGTTCGTCTGCGGCGGTAAATGCATCAATTTGCGCTTGCGCCGTTTGCGCTGCAAATACGCCGCAGAACAGCGCGGCGCATAGAAGGGCCGGCAAAGCCGCCGCAGCGCCGGGAAAACGCAGTTGGCAAACCACGGCTGCCGCCAAACACAGTCCGGCTAGCACCGGGGCGCTGAAAGCGGCGGCGGGATACATACCGGCTACGGCCAAACCTAGCATATAGGCTATGGTTAACGCCGACAGCAGACGCCCCTGGAGACATATCCAAAAACGGCGATAAATATAGGCAACGGTTTTCCCCGCCGGTATAAAAGCCAAACGGCTACAAATGCGGCGGAAAGTTTGGCTTAGGGAGGTGATCATTATCAATTGGCCTTTTTCTTTGAAAACGGTGATCGCGGCAATGGCGGTCGTTTTCATTTTTGTATTTGTCGGTGGATTCGGCTGGTTGCCGTCTTTATGGGCAAACATGCCGCCTTGGTTGTTGCAAACCGCCGCTGCCGGCGTGTTGCCTTTTTCCGTCCAATGGAACGAGCCGGCGGAAGAGACGACGGCGGCGGTTTCGGAAAACGTTTTGGCTTCCCGGGAGCAAGGTCTGGCAGAACGGCAGCCGGAGGCGTCGCCCTCTGCCGGCGGGTTGTTGCTCTTGCCGGATGAGGAAGAAGCGGAACAAACCACGTCTCTAGGAGATCAACCTTTGGCTTGCATTTATTGCACCCATACCACGGAAAACTATGCGGATCAGGATAGAAACACGCAGGCTGGCGGCGTTTTGGAGGCGGCGCGGGCTTTGGCCGACACGTTAAACGCGCAAGGCGTGCCGACGATTCTTTGCGAAACGGTTCACGACGCGCCAGACTGGAGCAGCGCCTACGACAGTTCGATGAAAAGCATTGAGGCGCTAAAAGATCAGTACCCCAGTTTAACGCTATTTGTAGACGTGCATCGGGATAGTTCGATCGCCGGCGTCAGCACACAGTTGGCCTGGCAAGGGGAAAATTGGGCAAAAATGATGTTTGTGGTCGGTTCCAATCAGCGCCTGCAACATGATCATTGGCAAGAAAATCAGGCCTTTGCCCAGAAAACCGCCGATCTCCTAGAGGAAAAAGCGCCGGGCATTATTCGCGACGTGCGCGTTTCCGCCAATCGTTATAACCAACATATCTCCCCCCAAGCTTTGCTAGTGGAATTGGGTTCTACCGACAACGCTCTCGAGGAGGCCAAACGTTCCGCCGTACTATTGGGAGAAACTTTGGCGGAAATTATGTTCGCCCAGGCGGCGGCGCAATCTCAATCCTAAGCCGTTTCCCGCCGCCGCCGCAGGCTGTCGAAAATTGCCTATGCCGCCGCTTTGCGCGGGACGCTATACGGATCGTTCCGGCGGCGGCGGCATAGCGGCCATTTAAACGACTACCTATATATTAATGCACAAATAAGGCGCAACCCGGGAACAAAAAGCGCTATCGCCGCATCCAAAACATAGTTTTCTATCCCGGTGGACAAGCTTGCCGGCAATTGCCGGCTTTCATTGGTTTTCGTACGCTCTGATTATGCCGTTACGGCGTGATATGCGCGCATAAAGACATTTGCTTAAACTGGCATTATTCTATCATAGAGACGTAGGGAATTCAATGCCATTGTATTTATCATAAGATTGTTGTCGCAATGCGGCGAAAGATGTTATAATGAACGCGGTACAAACAACCGTCTGCCGATATGCAACGGCCATATTGATCAAGGGAGGGACATGATGAAACGCAAACATAGTTATCTGGGAATTTTTTTGACGGCGCTATGGTTCTTTTTGGCGGCTCCCGTTTGTTTGGCGCTTAGCGACGATACGGGTCTGCTGGCTCAGGTGAACGGGGAGACGCTGGATCAGCAGGGGACAACTTTCCGCTACGATCTGGCGTATCAGCCACAGGAAGTGGAAGTGTATTTGCGCACCGATGATGCTGCCGCCAAAATAACAGCTATTGATGGACGCAAACTCAGCCAACCCCAGCGCTTTTTGGAACAAACCTATACCATTCCCTGCCGGGAAGGGGAATCCATGAATGTTCGGGCTACAGTGCAGGCGGAGGATGGTTCGGAACAAACCTATACCATTTCCATGACCCGGCCGGAAACTTTGGCTTTAGGGCAATTGACCATCAGCCGCAATCCAGACGGCAGCGGCGCCTTTAGCCCGGAAGTGGTGGACGAAGGGGTCTATGCTTTGGTTGTGCCTGCCGACGAAACGGTTTTGTATATTCAAGCCACAGCCGCCGCCGGCGATGCGGATATGGAGCTTTTGCCTACGGATTATGGCGAAAAGTTAGACGAAATTTCTCCAGGCCTCTATCGCTTCCGTATCGGTAACGATGTGGCGCCAGGGGAAGGCCGTATATTTCGCATTACCCTCAGTGCCGGCGAATATACGCCCCGTAGTTTTAATCTGAGTATCACCCGGGGCGCCTATGGCAGCGGCAATACCGCTTTATCCGGCATTGTTTTTCGCAACAATTACCGCGAGGATAATAGCGGCCTGCTGTTGTATACCCCGGCTTTTGATCCGTCAATCTCCCAATATACGCTGTATGTGCCCTCCGGCAGCACGCATATTACGGTCTGGCCGGAAATCCCCGCCGGTAACGCTACGGTGATGGTAAACGGCGCCGCCTGGTTGGGACCGGGCACATATAAGGATCTCAATATTGCCGTTGGGGAAATCCAGGTAACGGTAACCGCGGAAAATCTGGTGGATAGCCATACCTATACGTTTAAAACCGTAATGGCGGATACGGCTACGGGACAAGCGCCGACGTTGTCGGCTTTGTCCGTGAAGAATAACGTTACCGATAGCGCATCTTTGCGTCTGTCGCCGGCTTTTTCCGCCGATGTATTTTCCTATTCCGCCCAGGTGAACGCAGATTGCAGCTCCATTTATGTTTCCGTCCAGGCCGCTAATGGCGCTCGGGCGTTTGTCAATGGCGTGGAAAGCAGCGGCGGCTATTATTCTCTGGCTTTGAATCCGGGAAACAACACCTTTCAAATCTATGTGTTGGGGCAAGATTATCGCAGCAGCGTCTATACGCTGACGGTACGCCGGGGAGAGACGGCGTTGCAATGCCAGGTCAGCAACCAGTCTTTGCGGGTAAACGGCCAGCAGACGGTTTGTGCCGCCTATAATATCAACGGCAACAACTTTTTCAAGCTGCGGGACGTGGCTTGCCTGTTGTCTGGCGGCCCGGCCCGGGTGGCCGTAGATTATGACGCGGCCAACCGGCGTATTCTGCTGACCAGCGGCGAGGATTATCAAAAAACCGGCGGCGAATTAACGCCGCCTCAGGCCTACCGCAACATTCAACCCAGCGACCAGCAAGTGACGTTGGACGGCGTGGCGGTTTCTCCCACGGCATATAATATCGACGGTAACAACTACTTTATGTTACGGGATTTAGCTTCATTGTTGGGATTTGCCGTAGACTATAATGAAGCGGAACGTACGGTAGATATCCGTTATTAGTATCGGTTGCCATTTCCTGGCAAAACATGATAATTTTTGCTGTGACAGGGAACAAAGCCCGAATGGCGAAACTCTAATTATCGGAAATGCCGCGGAGGAACCACGTTGGCGATATTCGGCGAAAAGGCGCTATGCCTTTAATATAGATGAAACGCAAATCAAAAATTTTTATACAATGTAAGGAGGTTTTGCAATGAAAAAGTTTCTAGCGGTTATGCTGGCCTTGGCCATGGTGTTTGCCATTTCCGGGGCGGCGATGGCATGGGACGTGGACGCAGGCTCCGAGACCCAAGTGGAAAAGAACGATGGTTCCGCCACTGCTTGGTATTCCCATGGCGGCGA
>CASEQE010000014.1 GCA_949289995.1 uncultured Peptococcaceae bacterium | reverse complement strand
GCGAAATAAATCGTTTGCTACCGCCCGGCTAATTTCCGGAGAAGTCATAGGAAACGTTTTATCTGCACGGCGAGTTTCTACTTTAAAAGCGCCTCCTTGAGGTAGGCATTGACATAAAATATCATACGCGGCCTGCTGAATGGCGGATAATTCCCGGGGAACGGAAAGCACCGGCGACATAGAATAGATACCAAAAACCCGGCGCAACCGATCCACGGTTTGGGAATAAGCCGCAGTATCTACCTCTACCCAAATTCTACCCCAGGTGGAACGGACGGAAAAACCAGCCATATCGCAGCAAGCATGTTCAATATTCTCTACCAAGCGATTGATAAATTGGTTTTTGTTTTTGCCTTTTAGCCCCAATTCGCCATAACGAATTAAAATCAATTGTTTCATGACCTTACCCCTATCTTCTTTTTTTCCCGGCGCCCATCATCATTTTGACGTCTCGAACCGTCGCCGCCGTTACTTTTGCCGCCTGCCTCGCTTCTTCTACCGTATTATAAGGGCAAAAACTAAAACGTAGCGCCGACTCGATACGTGCCGTTTGCAATCCCATGGCGCTTAATACGTGACTTCCTTTTTGGCTATGAGAGGAACAAGCGCTGCCGGAAGATACATAAACGTCTTCTCCTTCCAAATAATGCAACAGCACTTCACTTTTTGTCCCGGGAAAAGAAATATTCACAATATGGGGCGCCGCCATTTCAACTTCAGGACCATTAACATACCAATCCTCACAGCCGGCCTGCTGCAAACCATCCAGAAACGCACGTTTTACCTGTCTCATTTTTATTTCATTTTCCTGCATCTGGCCGCATACCCAATTGGCTGCTGTGGCCAAAGCTAAAATTGCCGGCATATTTTCCGTACCGGAACGCAGATTTTTTTCCTGCCCACCGCCTAGAATCAGCGGCGGCAAATATATACCATCCCGCAACCACAGCACGCCACAGCCTTTGGGAGCATGAATCTTATGGCCGCTTAGCGTATAGGCATCGGCCCGCCATGACGATAGTTGCAGCGGAAGCCGTCCAAATGCCTGCACGCCGTCAATATGAAACAAAGCGTCGGGAGCCTTACAGCGAATCAAATTGCCGATTTCCGCCAACGGTTGTATAGTGCCTGTTTCGTTGTTGACATGCATAACCGATACTAGGCAGGTTTGCCGATTTAACAACGTTTCTAAAATAGAAAGGTTTACCAAGCCATGCCCATCCACGGGAATCATATGCACGTCATAGCCCTTTGCGGCCCAAAATTTTGCCGGTTCCAGAACAGAAGGATGTTCGACGGCAGAAACCAGTATACGTTTACCGGTTTTCTTGGACCAATAAGCGGCCACGCCGTGTATAACCGTATTGTTACCTTCGCTGCCGCCGGAAGTAAAATATATTTCTCCCGCCTTTGCCTGCAATAAACCGGCTAATGTTTGCCGGGCTCCCGCCAAGGCTCTTGCAGCTGCAGCGCCCTTCTTATGCAGCGAAGAAGGATTTCCAAAATCCTCTTCCATGGCCGCCAAAGCAATCTTTATCGCTTGGGGGCATACTTTTGTGGTAGCGCTATTATCAAAATAAATAGATTGTTTCATCGCCATCATCCTTAAAAAGCCGGGCGGTACCCCGCCCGGCTTTTTCAAAACGCATTTACTTATGGGCTATTAAATAAACAAGGGGGCGAAGACCAAAGAGATGATGGTCATCAATTTGATCAAAATGTTCAAAGAAGGACCGGAAGTATCTTTGAAAGGATCACCGACGGTGTCGCCGTTAACGGCGGCAGCATGAGCGGGAGAACCTTTACCACCATAATTGCCCTCTTCAATATATTTCTTGGCGTTATCCCAAGCGCCGCCAGAATTGGCCAGGAAGATCGCCAGCAAGAAGCCGGTAACCAAAGTGCCGCACAAAACGCCGCCTAAGCAGGCAGGTCCAAGGAGCAAGCCAACCAGCAACGGAACCAAAACCGCCAACAAACTGGGGGCGACCATTTCTTTCAAAGCGGCCTGGCAGCTAATATCAACGCAACGGGCATAATCGGCTTTGGCTTTGCCTTCCATCAAACCGGCAATTTCCCGGAATTGACGGCGTACTTCCTCGATCATGTGACCGGCGGCCCGGCCCACAGATTGCATAGTCATTGAGCAGAAGAAGAACGGCAACATACCGCCAATGAACAGGCCGATTACCACGTCGGGTTCCAAAATATTAATAATGGAAATACCAACAGCTTGCGTGTAAGCGGTAAACAGGGCCAACGCAGTCAAAGCAGCGGAACCAATGGCAAAACCTTTGCCGATAGCGGCGGTGGTGTTACCAACAGAATCCAATTGATCGGTAATAGTACGTACTTCTGGAGGCAATTTCGACATTTCGGCGATACCGCCGGCATTGTCGGAAATCGGGCCATAAGCGTCAACCGCAACCACCATACCGGTAGTGGACAACATACCCACGGCAGCCATGGCAATACCATAAAGACCGGCAAAATGATAGGAAGCCCAAATACCCACGGCAACCAAAATAATGGGGATAGCGGTGGAAGCCATACCGGTAGCGACGCCGGTGATTATGTTGGTCGCCGTTCCGGTTTCGCAGGAAGCAGCAATTTTCTTAACGGGTTTATACTTAGCAGAAGTATAATATTCAGTAACGTTACCAATCAGGAATCCTACCAGCAAACCGGCAACGGATGCAATAAACACGCCGATATTGGTATAGGTAACGGTAGTAGAGCCGTCAATACCCATAACTTCAAAAGTGTCGGGCAGGATCAGTTTGGTGACAACAAAAGTACCGATAATCGCCAAAATGGTTGCGGTGATGTTCCCTTTATTGAGAGATTTTTGCGGATCGCCGCCTTCTTTGGCGCTAACAAAGAACGTACCGATAATAGAAGCGATAATACCTATAGCGGCAACCAGCAAAGGCGCCAAAACGCCTTCGCCATTGGCGCCGATTCCCAAAGAAGCGCCCAGAGCAATGGCGGCTACAACGGAACCGACATAGGATTCGAATAGATCGGAACCCATACCGGCCACGTCGCCTACGTTGTCGCCTACATTGTCGGCAACCACGGCAGGATTCCGCGGATCGTCTTCTGGAATACCCGCTTCTACTTTACCAACTAAATCCGCGCCCACGTCGGCAGCTTTGGTATAAATACCGCCGCCCACACGACCGAAAAGGGCAACAGAGGAAGCGCCGAAGCTAAAACCGTTAATAATAGAAGAATCGTTGTTGAAAATTAAAACCACAATGCCCAAGCCCAAAAGGCCTAAACCAACCACGCTCATACCCATAACAGCGCCGCCGGAAAAGGCGCAATTTAAAGCTCTGTTCAAACCGCTGGTATGGGCGGCATTTGCGGTACGCACATTGGCTTTGGTAGCGATTCGCATACCGATATTCCCGGCCAAAATGGAACAACATGCACCGATAGCAAACGCCACGGCAGTTTCCCATTTGAGGCTGCCTTCGCCGCTGGTGAACAATCCAATAATTGAAATGATGACAACAATAACTAAAATAAAGATGACTAGCGTTTTGTACTGGCGTTTGAGAAAGGCCATCGCACCGGAATGGATCGCTTCCGCGATTTCTTGCATGCGCTCATTACCGGGTTCCATTTTGGTGATGCGCCGAATCAAATAAAAAGCGAACAGCAGCGCGATCAAACCGGCAATTGGAGCTAAAATCATAAATTCTGTGCTCACAACTTATCCTCCTGTACTCTTAGATTTTATTGCAATATTGCAATCACCAAAGTTAGGACAAAAAATAAACCGCCCAAAATTTTGGTGAGTTTGCCTAAAAATTCATCCATTCCTTTCTTTTTGCCAAAAAAAGTCTCGGCGCCGCCAGCGATAGAGCCAGATAAACCGGCGCTTTTGCCCGATTGTAGTAAAACGACGGCAATTAAACCGATACAAACTAAAACCTGAAGAATTGTTAAAGCTAAAACCACCGCATTATCCTCCCGCTATTTTGAAATTGGCTAAAGGTTCTTATGAATCTGGAAGCAACCAGAAGAGCATCTGCCCGTTTCAAACATACCTTCCATAAATTCACCTAAATATTTTAGCATAACTTTATTCGTAACACAATAAAAAATTATGAAAAGGCAAAAATTTATCTTTTGTAGCGAAACCGCCGCAAAAGGGACGGCAACTTAAATCTGGACAAGCTCCGGCGTCTAGCAGCAGCTCTACGCAAACAATTCCAGTTGGTCAAATTGCTTTAAGCCCTGGTCGATTAAACTACGCCCCGTCATTTCTTCAGGCTGCCGTAAACCCAACAGCTGCAACATCGTCGGGGCGATATCCTCCAGTTTACCTCCTTCGCGTAAATGCAAATAGCGCATATTATCGTCTACCACGATAAAAGGCACTGGATTGGTGGTATGGGAAGTCATTGGCAATCCATTTTCCACCATCTTTTCCACATTGCCATGATCTGCAGTGATCAACAGCGTTCCACCAGCTTCGCGAATTTCTTCCTCAATTCGTCCTAGGCATTGATCCACATATTCTAACGCTTGTACCGTGGCTTTTATATCACCGGTATGCCCTAGCATATCCGGGTTGGCATAATTAACGATAATCACATCGTATATACCGCTATGAATCCGATCTACCAAAGCATTGGTCACCGCGGCGGCGCTCATATTAGGCTGTAAATCATAGGTTTTGACATTTGGCGAAGGAATCATCACCCGGTCTTCGCCAACTTCCATTTTTTCCACGCCACCATTAAAGAAAAATGTAACATGAGCATATTTTTCCGTTTCGGCAATGCGTAATTGCCGCAAACCATTTTTGGCCAACGTTCTACCCAAGGTATTTTGCGGCGGATGCGGCGGATAGGCAATATCGGCATTGACTAACGTATCGTCATAATTAGTCAAACACACATAATGTACATGGGGGAACCCCGGCCCCCTATCAAAAAAATCGAAATGGCTATCGGTAAACACATGGCTAATTTCCCGCGCCCGATCCGAACGATAGTTAAAAAAGATAATGCTGTCGCCATCTTTTACCAAACCTGCAGGTTTACCATCTTCCATAATTACCGTGGGCTCGATAAATTCGTCGCTTTGTCCCCGCTGATAGGAAAGTTTTACCGCCTCTGCCGCAGAAGCGGCCTGGTGCCCCTCTCCATATACCATCGCCTGATAGGCCCTGCGTACGCGATCCCAACGTTTATCCCGATCCATTGCATAAAAACGTCCCATCACCGTAGCGATGCGGCCGCGGGGAAAATCCACCAAACGTTCTTCCAATTGGTCCACAAAACGTCCGGCAATTTCATTTGCGGTGTCCCGGCCATCCGTAAAACAATGTACATATACTTCCGGCACATTTTCCATTTTTGCCAACTGCAACAAAGCGAATAAATGGGTAATATGGCTATGAATTCCCCCGTCGGAGGTTAGCCCCATTAAATGCAATGCCGCATGATTTTCCACCGCCGATTGGCAAGCCTCGAGAAAAGCCCGATTGGTAAAAAAATTGCCTTCGGCGATTTCTTTATTGATTTTGGTGAAATCCTGATACATAATCCGGCCGGCGCCAATATTCATGTGGCCGACCTCGCTATCCCCCATTTGTCCATCAGGCAACCCCACGTTGCCGCCGGAAGCCTGGAGTTGGCAATGGGGATAATTGGCCCATAAACGATCAAAATTACTGACGTCGGCTAAAGCGGTAGCATCAGCAGGCCCGCCCTGACGCATACCCCAGCCGTCCAATATCATCAACATTAAAGGTTTACCGGCAAATTTCATGATTTTTCTCCCTGGACTTTTGCCAAATTTCTTCCCCCACTATTCCAATCGCTATATGCATTATCGATAGCGAATAATCTTCATAAATTTTTCCAAGTATAAAGAAGCGCCGCCTACCAAAGCCCCGTCGATATCCGGACATTCCATCAGCGACGTAATATTATCGGGGTTGACGCTTCCTCCATAAAGAATACGAATATGTTGGGCACATTCACCCCATTTTTCACTGATTACATTGCGAATAAATGCGCAGGATGCCTGGGCATCTTCCGGCGTTGCAGTGCGTCCCGTACCAATAGCCCAAACTGGTTCATAGGCCACCACCAATCTGGGATCGGCATCAATGCCCGAAAGCGAAGCGTTGGCGTCGTTATATAAAACTTCTAAAGTTTCACCGTTTTCTCTCTGAATCAATGTTTCTCCTAAACAAACAACCGGAATCAAGCCGTTTTTAATCGCGGCGTGCGCTTTTCTTGCCACCATTTCTGCACTTTCCCCATATTGGTGCCGTCGTTCTGAATGACCGCACAAACAATACGTGCAGCCGGCATCCGCCGCCATGGCGGCGGAAATTTCTCCGGTAAAGGCCCCTTCTGCCTGCCAATGAATATTTTGCGCACCAATATGAATATCGCTACCTTTGGCTGCGGCAGCGCTACGCTCTAAATAGACGGATGGTGGGAAAATGATCAGCTCATGGGGACAATTTTCCGCCATGCGCCGCATATCCTTAATAAATTGCTCCGCTTCCTCACCGTTTTTATACATTTTCCAATTTGCGGCAAAAATCTTTTGTCGCTCTGCCGGCATTTTCAATCATCCTCCAGTTTTGATTTTGCCAAAAACAGGTTTTGCCGGACCTTTACAGCCCGGCAAAACCGCTGCGTCTTTCATTCTTTGTCCAACAAAGCCGTAACGCCTGGCAATTTTTTGCCCTCCAAAAATTTCAGAGAAGCGCCACCGCCGGTACTCAGATGATCAATTTTACTCTCCAAACCGGCTTTTTTAATCGCCGCTACCGAATCGCCGCCGCCAATAATACTGAAAGCAGGACTATTGGCAACGCTTGCCGCCACAGACATAGTGCCGGCGGCAAAAGGCTCCATTTCAAACACGCCCAGGGGTCCATTCCATAGCACCGTACTAGCGGCTGAAATCTCCTCGTCAAACAAGCGCCGCGTCTCCGGGCCAATATCCAAAACCTGCCAACCTGCAGGCACGCCGTCCAAGGCTACCGCCTTGGTTTCCGCATCCGCTGCAAATGCAGAAGCGGCCACCAAATCTACAGGCAATATCATTTTCTCTTTGGCAATATCCTTCTGCAAATATTCGGCCGCCCAATCCAATTTATCTTCTTCGACTTTGGAAGCCTGCATATCGTATCCAGCCGCCGCTAAAAACGTATTGGCCATACCGCCGCCCAAAAGCAATTTATCCACTTTTTGCAAAAGATTATCGATAAATTTAATCTTATCGGAAACTTTTGCTCCGCCGATAATCGCGATAAACGGATGTTTGGCGCCGGCCAAAGCCACGCCTAAGCCCTGCAATTCTTTTTCCATCAGCAAACCGGACACCGCTGGTAAATATTCCGCGATTCCAGCCGTACTGGCATGCGCCCGGTGGGCGGTGCCGAAAGCGTCGTTCACATAAACGTCCGCCAATTGGGCCAACTGCCATGCAAAATCAGCATTGTTATTTTCTTCTTCGGCATGAAAACGGACGTTTTCCAGCATCAAAATCTGACCGCTTTGCAATTGGGATACGGCTTGTTTCACTTCCGGCCCTATGCAATCGCCGACAAATTGTACCGGCATGGCCAAAATTTTGCTTAGCGCTTCCGCTACCGGACGCAAACTAAATTCCGGGTTCACCTGGCCGCCGGGGCGTCCTAAATGGGATGCCAAGATAATAGCCGCCTGATGCTGCAACAGATAGCGAATCGTCGGCAAAGCCGCTTCTATGCGGCTGGTATCTTTCACTTGCCCGTCTTTAATAGGCACGTTAAAATCAACGCGAACAAACACTTTTTTATGTGCAACGTCGATATCCCGAACTGATTTTTTATCCAAATAAGCGGAACCCATCAATTTGTCTCCCTTCGACTAAGCGACTTTTACAACGTTTTTCCCACATGCAAAATCATATCCAAGATACGGCAGCTATAGCCCCACTCGTTATCATACCATACGACAATTTTTGCCAAATCGTCGCCTACTACCATAGTAGATAAACCGTCTACCACGCCGCTTAAGCGTTCGCCGTTATAGTCTATGCTAACCAAAGGCTCGTTGGAATAACCCAAAATACCTTTTAGCTCACCTTCGGCGGCAGCGGCCAAAGCCTGGTTAATTTCCTCGGCGGTAGCAGGTTTTGCCAACTCCAAAGCCAAATCGATCAGCGATACGTTGGGGGTTGGCACCCGCAAGGCAAAACCGTTCAATTTGCCTTTTACTTGGGGCAACACCAAACCCACCGCTTTAGCGGCGCCAGTGGTAGTAGGAATAATGGAACAAGCCGCAGCGCGGGCACGACGAAAATCTTTATGAGATTTATCCAAAATTTGTTGATCGTTCGTATAAGAATGAACCGTGGTCATCAAGCCTTTTTTAATGCCAAACTGTTCCAAAACGACTTTAATAACCGGCGCCAAAGCCGTAGTTGTGCAGGAGGCATTGGAAATAATGGTATGTTTGGCCGGATCATAATCCATATGGTTAACGCCATATACCATAGTAATATCTTCATTTTTTCCCGGGGAGCTAATTACTACTTTTTTGGCCCCTGCCTTAATATGCTTATAGGCCCCATCATAATCTTTAAATTTACCGGTGGATTCCAAAACGATATCCACGTTCATTTCTTTCCAAGGCAGTTGTGCTGGATCCGCCACTGCCAAAACCGGAATTTTTTTACCGTCGACGATCAGGTTCTGTTCATCCCAGGAAACTTCTTTATCGTAACGGCCATGGGTAGAATCGTACTTAAGCAAATGGGCAAATAATTTAGGATTGGTTCTACCGTTAATCGCTACGATTTCCACTTCCGGATGACCAAAAGCCAAACGGAAAAAGGGGCGGCCGATACGGCCAAATCCATTGATTGCAACTCTTACGACCATAAGATACCTCCTCAGTTTCTTGGATATTCCCTTGCCATTGCTAAAAGCATCGTTTCAAGGCGCCCGCCGCCGGAGCGGACTGTTTGCGGTTTCAACGCGCAAAATACCGGCCGAAGCCCAAAGGGATTTCCAGCGCGCACAACCGGCTCGGAACGCGGCCAGTCTCCCGGCTATCGCCTTCGCCGTCTTTACATATCTTTTACAATTTTGTCATTCTATATCGAAAGACAAAACCCTTCCTGTGGTCAAGCAAATAATTTTCAGTCTTTTCCTTGCCACTGCTCCGGTCCAAAATCCCGGATATTGGCGGCGATTTCCTGCAAGCGGCGGAGACGATGATTGATTGCGGAACGTCCTAAGCCGGAAAGAGACGCCAAATCGCTTAAAGCGGCATCCGGATATTCCAAACGCAACTCCGCCATGGTTTGTAGCGGCTTCGGCAAACGGCCAATTCCCAAAGTTCTATCGATATAATCGATATCCGCCACCTGACGCATTCCGGCTGCCACTGTTTTATTAACATTCGCTTTATCACAGTTAACCAAACGATTAACTTGATTGCGAACTCCTTTTTCCACACGTATATTTTCAAACTGTAGCAAAGAGCGATGGGAACCGATTACGTTGAGAAAACGACTGATTTGTTCCCCTTCTTTCAAATAAAGAAGTTGGTAATTCTTTCTTTGAGCCTGCTTGGCATGAATATCAAAATTAGACATTAATTGACGCAGCAACTCCGCCTGTGCCAGCGCCAAACGATCAATTTCCAAATGATACGCATCGTCGGGATTCGCCAAAGAGCCGGCTGCCAAGAAAGCGCCGCGTAAATAGGCCCGTTTACAACAATCTCCAACCAATAAAGTTTGCGGCAATTCTCCTGGAAAACGCAATTCCCACAATTGATCGTCGCCTAAAATAGATAAATCCTGTAAAAAAGCGCTTACGCTGTTCTGGGGTGGGGCGACCAACAAATAGACTGGATTGCGGCGCAATTTTTCCCGGCGATATACCATAATATCCAAGCGTAAGCCATAATCTTTGGCCAAGATAAACATTTTTCTGGCGGTAGCCGAATTCTCGCTTTCCATTGTTAACGAAAGCTTATGTTTTTCGCCGATATGGATATTACCATTTAACAAAAAAAACGCCGCAAATTCCGCATGACGGCAGCATAATTTACTAGGCAAAACCCGATTTAAATCATCCTTTACCTGTAAGGAAAAAGTCATATCCGCTCACCTATTTTTTCCCCACGCTAGCGCGATCCACATCCCGGTGGGCAATATTTACCACGTAGCCGTCGGCTTTCAATTGTTTTCCTACAGCTTCAGCCAGAGCCACAGAGCGATGACGTCCGCCGGTGCAGCCTACCGCTATAGAAATATGTTTTTTCCCTTCATTAAAATAATGAGGCAATAAAAAGCGAACCAAACGTAAATAATGGCGCAAAAACTCTTTGCTCACATTATCTTCTAATACAAAATCCCGCACACGGTCATCCAAACCGGTCAAATGTTTAAGCTCCGGTATGTAGTAGGGATTGGCTATAAAACGTACGTCAATCACCAAGTCGGCGTCGATAGGCAAACCGTACTTGAATCCAAACGAGGTCACGGTTACTGAAGGGCCGGCGGCAGTATTACCGCCAAACAATTCGGTAATATGACGAATCAAAGATTGGTTAATCAAATCCGTAGTATCGATTACGATATCGGCATACCCTCTTAACTCGCTTAAGATACGCCTTTCTTCCCGAATCGCTTCCAATATGCTTCTTCCATCTGTCGCCAAAGGATGAGGACGACGGGTTTCTTTATAACGTCGCACCAAAACCGCATCGTCGGCTTCCAAAAAAATAATTTGATATTGGATTCCCATTCTTTTGATATCCTTCAAGGCGGCTAAAATTTGTCCTAAACTATCGGCTCCGCCACGAATATCCGCCACCAAAGCGATTTTCGCTGGCAAACGTTGCGCTTGGCGGCGGTTTTCTATCAATTGGCCAAACATAGCGGGCGGCAGATTATCCACGCAATAATAACCGATATCTTCCAAAGCGCCAATGGTACGGCTTTTGCCCGCGCCGCTCATGCCGGTAATAATCAATATTTTTTCTTTATTGCGAGTGTTTTCGCCCGATTGGTTTTGTATTATTGTATCTTGATCGCTCATCGTATAACCACCACTTCAAAAAAACAATTTTTTGTTCCGATTTCCATTTCGTTTCGGCTTAACCGTTTTCCTGCCGGTTATGCAAATATTCGAATAAAGCGGCGGCAGCCTTTTCGTTCATACCAGGAACGGCGCTTAGTTCATGTACAGAAGCCTGACGAATTTGTTTAAGAGAACCAAAGGTCTGCAACAAAGCCTGCCGCCGTTTGACGCCGATTTGCGGCGCTTGATCCAAAATCGACTGCGTTTGCGATTTTTGCCGCAAT